>CAMHFA010000211.1 GCA_946184255.1 uncultured Bacteroidales bacterium | reverse complement strand
GGGTAGTTCTTGGGCCGGAGCCGGGTATGGAATCAGCAGTGCCACCACTGCCGCAACCATGATAGATCTAGGTGTCATCATCCTTTGTGGTGCCTTTGGTTGTAGAGTTCCAGGGCGTTGAAGAGATTTTGCCAAATGCTGTAGAGCCCTCCGGCAACAGATGTGACCGGAGTCATCCAGGAATAGCCCAGCCAGATCAGGAAGCCTGTGTTTTTCTGGCCGAGGGCCTGTCCGGCGGTGATAGGATCTTTGTTGATGCGCCTTCCGGTCCATCTTCCGAACTTGAACTGGATGAAGGTACAGATGATTGAAACCAGGCAGATCATCAGGAACATCCAGAAGGAAACCCCGCTCTTGAGGAGGGCACCGGTGGCTAGATAGATTGACAGGCAGAGAGTTACTCCCCATACATAGAAAGCCCATCCGGCGTACTTGACGAGCTTCTCATGAAGTCTCTTCATAGTGTAGCGGATGAACCAGGCAAGGAGGAGGGGAAAAACGAGAAGGGGAAACACCCTCATGCAGATGGCGGCAAACCTTACGAAAAAGGTGCTGTCTCCCGAGGGGTGTACGATAGGTATCACAAGCGGGATTACTATTGCCGCGAGAATATTGATCAGAACCACATAAGTCACTGTTTCCGAGAGGCTTCCTCCTAATTTGTCAGTAATCACCCCTGCGGCAGCGGCAGTGGGGCACACAAAGCAGAGCATGGCGCATTCGATGAGTATCCTGGGGTTGCTCACAGGAATCATGGTAGTGACGAAGGCAAGAGCGATGAAGATTGCAGTTTGGAACATCAGAAGCCATAGATGCCACCTTTTCATCCTGAGGTCAGTCGGGGAAATCTTGTTGAACTGGAGGAACAGCATCAGGGCAACCAGTACAGGTTGAAGGTCCTTGACAACTCCGGTAAAACTTGGTTCTACCTTGGCATCAAGCCATCCGATACAGTTCATGGCTAGACAGATCAGGATTCCGGCGGCAATTGCCACCGGGAGCATCCAGTCTTTAAGGAATTGAATGATTCTTCCCATGCTCCCTTTGAACGGTGTGCAAATATCGTAAAATAATTGATAACTTTGCAGTTCATTGATGAATATTCATAAAGTCAATCAAATATGAAAAAAGCCCTTTTGATCATGGCAATGGCTTCAGCCCTTATGGCATGTGCCCCGAAGCAGGACAAAGTACCTGCAATCGACCTTTCTAACCTTGATATGACCGTTTCCCCGGCTGTGGATTTCTATCAGTATTCTACCGGAGGATGGCAGAAGAACAACCCCCTCAAACCTGAATATGCTCGTTTCGGCTCATTCGATAAACTCAGTGAAGACAATATCGAGCGCCTCAACGAATTGTTCTCCGGGATGACTACGATGAAGACCGAAAAGGGTTCGGTTGAGCAGAAGATTTCCGACCTTTACAAGCAGGGCCTTGACTCTGTCAGGCTTAATGCAGAGGGTGCAGCTCCCCTCAAGGGTATCCTGGACAGGATTTATTCAGTTGGGAACAAGGATGAACTTGTAAAACTGGTCGGAGAGATGCACAATGAAGGCCAGCGGCCTTTCTTCGGTGCTTATGTTGAATCCGACATGGTTGATAGTGACAATCAGATCCTCTATTTCGGCCAGGGTGGCCTCGGAATCGGTAACAGGGATTATTATGACAAGCCGGAGAATGCTTCGATCAAGGAAGGCTACCGTAACTTCCTCGCCAAGGTCTTCTCACTCGCTGGTGTTGATTCCCCCAAGAAGGCGGCGGAGAATGCTCTTGCCGTAGAAGATGTTCTTGCTCAGAATTCTTGGACCAGCGTCCAGGAAAGGGATGTCCAGGCCCAGTACAATGTCTATAGTACCGATCAGATGTCCTCCGCCTTCCCCGGATTCGACTGGAAAGCCTATCTAGATGCCCGCGGGATTCCCGCTCAGGAAAAGGTAGTGGTAGGAGAGCCCTCATTCTTCGAAGGTTTCTCAGAATATTTCTCCAATGAGGACCTTTCCATCCTGAAAGATTATCTTGCTGCCAGGGTGATCAGCGGTGCCGCCAGCTCCCTGAGTGATGATTTCTATGCCGCTTACTTTGATTTCTTCAGCACCCAGATGTCAGGTATCACCGAGCAGAGGCCTCGCTGGAAGAGGGCTATGCAGGTTCCTAACGGAGTGTTGGGTGAGGCAGTCGGAAAGATGTATGTGGAGAAATATTTCCCTGCTTCTTCCAAAGAGAAGATGATTACCCTCGTGGACAACCTGAAGGCTGCTTTCAGCCAGCATATCGACGAGTTGGACTGGATGGGTGACGAGACCAAGGCAAAGGCCCATGAGAAACTGGACAATTTCACTGTTAAGATCGGCTATCCTGACAAGTGGAAGGATTATTCCACCCTTGAGATAGATCCTGAAAAGAGTTATTATGAGAACCTCACCGCAGCCAGCAAGTGGAGGGTCGCCGACAACCTTTCCAAACTCGGAAAGCCTACCGACAGGACTGAGTGGGGCATGTCACCTCAGACGGTCAACGCCTACTATAACCCTTCGACCAACGAGATTTGCTTCCCTGCAGCTATCCTCCAGCCTCCGTTCTTCAATCCCGACGCTGACGATCCCGTGAATTACGGTGGAATCGGAGTCGTGATCGGACACGAGATGTCCCACGGTTTCGATGATCAGGGCCGTCTCTTCGACAGCAAGGGCAACATGTCCAACTGGTGGACGGAAGAGGATGCCGCAAGGTTCAACGAGAAGGCACAGGTGCTCGTAAAGCAGTTTGATGCAGTGGAAATCCTCCCTGCCAAGGATGGTGCACCTGCTTTGATGGCGAACGGCCAGCTCAGCCTCGGAGAAAACATAGGTGACCACGGTGGCCTTAGCATCGCCTACACCGCCATGCATAATGCCATCGCCGGGAAGGATCTTGGCCTTATCGACGGCTTCACCCCTGACCAGAGGTTCTACCTTGGCTACGCCGCAGTCTGGGCCCAGAACATCACTGACCAGGAGAAGGCCCGCAGGACAAGGCAGGACGTGCATTCCCTTGCAGTCAACAGGGTGAATGTCTCGGTCAAGAATTTCCAGAGTTTCTTCGATGCCTTCGGAATCAAGGAAGGCGATCCTATGTGGCGTCCCGAAAGCGAAAGGGTACACATCTGGTAAGATATTCATGGATGCGTCGAGCTTCATA
>CAMHFA010000210.1 GCA_946184255.1 uncultured Bacteroidales bacterium | reverse complement strand
ATAACAAATTTAGCGATTTATAGCAAAAAAGGGTATATTTGCGAGCTATGAGAAAATATATTCTCAATCCTGAGACCTTGTTGTATGAGATCAAGGATGCTTCCTTGAAATCGAAAATCTTCAAGGTTATACTTTTGTTGGCCGGTAGCATAGCACTGGCCCTGCTGTATATGTGGGTGTTCACGTCCGTGCTTGGACTTGATCTCCCCAAGACGGCAATCCTGAAAGCTGAGAAGGCAAGGTGGGACGCCAAGTTTGACGTCATGAATTCCCATCTGGACAGATATGAGAGCAATCTCGATGCCCTGCAGGTCAGGGATGACGACATCTATCGTTCAATTTTCGGAATGAATGAAATCCCCGCTTCCGTCAGGATGGCCGGGATAGGCGGCGTGGACAAGTATTCCTTCCTGGATGGGTTGGAGAGTGACAACCGCTTGAAGAACACTGCTATGCGCATCGACCGCCTGACCAGGAGGACCTATGTCCAGAGCAAGTCGTTCGATGAGGTTTCTTCAATATCGAAGCAGGCTGGTGACATGGCTTCGTGCATCCCTGCGATTCCCCCGATAGTTCCCGATCCGTCGAAGTACAATTTTTCCAGTCCTTTCGGCTACAGGACCGATCCATTCACCGGAGAGTCCAGGCTCCATTCCGGAGTTGACCTTGCAATGAAGGTCGGCAATCCCGTTTATGCCACAGGGGACGGTGTTGTCGAAGCTGTCAATTTCGAGTTCTTCGGATACGGAACCACCCTTATCATCAACCATGGTTTCGGCTATAAGACCTTGTACGCCCATCTCAACTCTGTGAATGTAATCGAGGGGATGAAGGTCAAGAGAGGGGATTGCATTGCCGAGACCGGCCAGTCAGGCAGGGCCAGCGGACCACATCTCCATTATGAGGTCCATTACAAGGGGGAGAAGGTCAATCCGACCAACTATTTCGACCTGTCAATGTCCAAGGATGAATATCTTGCCATGGTCGGCAAGCGGGAGGCTGAATCGCAGGCAGTCCTTACCAGGCGTCCATTCACAGTCACACGCAGATAAGGAGGACTTTGATGGACAGGTATGTTTTCGACAAGACCAGGATCGAATTCCGGAAAGTGACACACTCAGTGTGGAACATTCTTGGAAAGACATTGAAGTATTTCCTTGTTACGGCTTCACTTGCTGTAGTCTATTACATAGTCTTCGCACTGCTGGTCAACACCGATTCCGAGCGTAAACTCAAGAGGGAGAACCAGATGTACAGCCGCATGTACGACGAGATGGTCCGAAAGGAACAACTCGTGGGAGATGTCATGGAGAACCTGAAGGCCAAGGACAACGAAATCTACCGTCAGTTATTCAATTCTGACGCACCTGACCTGGGAAGCATCTATCCAGAAGGGCTGCTTTCCGCCATAGATTCAGTAGGGGACAAGGACATAGTTGAATATGTGGGGAAGAAACTCAACCTTTTGGAAGAAGCTTCCGGAAAGGTTGAGGACAATTTCAAATCCATTATGGATAAACTGGAAGGGGACGGAAAGCTTCCACCACTCACCAATCCCCTTCATGATTTCTCCTATGCCCGTACCGGGGCCTCTGTTGGAGAAAAGATTAATCCTTTCTACAAGGTGGCTGTCTTCCATGGAGGTCTTGACCTTATCTCCCAACAGGGGGATCCGGTCTATGCTACCGCTGATGGGACGGTGAAGGATGTCGAGCATTCGACAAAGGGATTGGGCAACGTGGTAACCATTGACCACGGCAATGGCTACCTTACCAGGTACGCCCATCTGGAGAACACCAAAGTATCAAGGGGACAGAAGGTTGCCAGGGGAAAACAGATCGGCCAGGTAGGAATGTCCGGCAATTCGTTTGCCCCTCATCTCCATTATGAAGTGGTAAGGGACACTGCCAAGGTGGACCCACTGAATTACTTCTTTGCTTCCGTCAGCCCTGAGGATTACATTGGAATGGTGTTTATGTCATACAATACTGGACAATCAATGGATTAATACACAATAACATGGATAAGTTGTACTACACTATCGGCGAGGCCGCGGAGATCCTTGGGGAGAGCACATCCCTTGTGAGATTCTGGTCCAATTCCTTCCCGAAATACCTGAAACCGAAGAGGAATGCCAAGGGCAACCGCCTCTTTACGACCGAAGACATGGACTGCCTCAAACAGATCCATCTTCTGGTTAAGGAGCAGGGGCTTACCCTTGAGGGAGCATCCAAGAAACTCGCTGCTGAACGGAAGGCCGTTGACGGAAGGGTAAAGGCCCTTGACAGCCTGAAGGAGATCCGCAAGCAGCTGGTCGATGTGAAGAAGTCGTTATGAGAGTAGGGGACATAACTTCAGCGATTGAGGCTTTCGCGCCTTTGTCAATCCAGGAAAGTTGGGACAACAGCGGCCTGATCATAGGTTCTCCCTCCCAGGAAGTCCATGGTGTCCTGGTGGGCTTCGATTGTACCCCAGCCCTGGTGGACGAGGCCGTTTCATGTGGGGCTGACATGATAGTCACCCACCATCCGCTCATCTTCGGAGGCATCAGGAAGGTTTCTCCTGAAGATCCTGTAGGACTTGCCCTTATAAAGGCAATCAGATCCGGGATCTCCGTTTATGCAGCCCATACAACTGCTGACAAGGTGATCGGAGGAGTCAGCGGAACCATGGCCGAGCGACTTGGCCTCAAGGATGTCAAGGTGCTGGATGAGGAGTCCGAAGGTATTGGCCTTGGGGCCGTAGGAAACCTTGAGCGACCAATGGACAGTGAAGAATTCATATCCTTCGTCAAGTCACATTTCGGTCTGCGCATCGCCAGATGTTCCCATCCGATCGGAATCCCGGTAAGCAGGGTGGCCATGTGTGGAGGCTCAGGCTCATCCCTGATCGGAAAGGCAGTTGAGTCAGGAGCCCAGGCCTACATCTGCGGAGACATCTCCTACCATCATTTCTTTACGCCTAAGGACTTTATGCTCATAGACATAGGTCATTTCGAAGGAGAAGTGGAAATTTGCCGGGTATTATTTACTCTCTTAAGGAAAAATTTTCCTACCTTTGCAGTCCGTACCAGCGTGAAGCTGGAGTCGGCAAATCCCGTACATTATTATTAGTCAGATATCATAGCTACCATCATGGCAACCAAGAAAATCAAGAAAGTCGAGACCCCGATAGACCAGAGGGAAACCT
>CAMHFA010000209.1 GCA_946184255.1 uncultured Bacteroidales bacterium | reverse complement strand
TGCCCCCAGATTGCTATCGGGACTAGGAACAGGCTTGCAATTGCCAGGAACCTTTTCATCATTATTGGATTTATTATCAATGTAAAAATAGTAATAATCTTCGAATAATTATTTATATTTGCAATCAGTGAACTGGGTTCCGCCAAACACGGGCGGGACTCCGTTCAGTTTTTGCGAATGTAGCAGAAACGTTTTTAAGTAAGAAAACAGTTAAGATTATTATGGCAGATATCCATTACATGACCCAGGAAGGGTTGGACAAATTGAAGAAGGACCTTGCTGAGGCTTTGGCACAGCGTCCTGTGATTTCCGCGGCGATTGCGGAGGCCAGGGAAAAGGGTGACCTTTCAGAAAATGCTGAATATGATGCGGCCAGGGAAGCACAGGGCCTCCTTGAAGTCAAAATCGCCAAATTGAAGGATTTGGTGGCGAACGCCAAGATCATTGATGAATCGCAGGTGAGCACTGACAAGGTTCAGATGCTAAACAAAGTCAAGGTTGAGAACCTGTCCATGAAGCAGGTCATGGAGTTCACTATCGTTGGTGAGACCGAGGCTGACTTCGCCCATGGCAAACTCGCTGCTACCACTCCTATCGCAAAAGCCCTTCTGGGACATTCAAAGGGAGATGTGGTCGATGCCCAGGTCCCTTCTGGAGTCATCAAGTTCAAGATCCTCGACATCTCAATCTAAACTCATGGCAACGATTTTCACAATGATAGCCAAGGGTGAGATTCCCTCCTACAAGGTGGCGGAGAACGAAGAGTTCTATGCTTTCCTTGACATCAATCCATTGGCGAAGGGACATACCCTTGTCATCCCCAAGAACGTGGAGGACGATTACATATTCAATCTAGACCCCTCTGTTTATGAAGGTCTTTGGGCTTTCGCCCGCAAGGTAGCGGTTGCCCTGAAGGCTGCCGTTCCCTGCAAGAGGATAGGTGTTGCAGTACTAGGTATGGAAGTCCCTCACACCCACATCCATCTGGTCCCCCTCCAGAGCGAGTCGGACCTGGATTTCAAAAAGGAGAAACTTCATTTCAGCGAAGAAGAAAACAAAGCTGTCGCCCAGGCGATTTTAAATGAATATGAAAAATTGTAAGACTATTCTTATAGCGGCAGCCGTTCTGGTCGCCGCTTCTTCATGTTCGGACATGGTCCGGATCAATGGCAAGGTGGATGGACTGCCTGATTCAAAGGTTGTCATCAAGCAACTTTCAGGCAACACGTTCAATGTCCTAGACACAGTCAAGACAGATGCCTCGGGCGCGTATTCCTACAAGATGGAAGTTAAAGAGGGGCAACCGGAGTTTGTTTATGTCTTCAACGGTGACACCAGGCTTGCTTCCCTTCTCCTTGGAAAGGGAGACAATGTGAATGTTACTTCTGATACCAAGGGTAATTATTCCGTCGAAGGTTCCGAAGAGAGCGCCAAACTGAAGCAGGTTGAAGATGAATTCGCTTCTTTCATGAATGACTTTGCCTCTACAGTGCAGTCAGGTGATAATGTGGCAGCTTCCAGGAAGTATGTCGAATACTATCGTTCCAGGGTCAAGTATGTCCTGGACAACAACAAGTCCCTTACTGCCATCCCGGTGCTCTATCAGAAGATCAATGAGGAATTCCCCGTCTTCAGCCAGCCTACCGATGCTGTCCTCTTCAGAGGTATTCATGATTCTCTCTTAACAGTCTATCCGGATTCAAGGTATGTCACTGCCCTTGGTAAGGAAGCCGAACGGAGACTCAGCATCCTTTCCCTTGAACAGCGCCTTCAGAATGCCAAGGAAGCCGGATTCCCCGATTTGAATCTCCCTGGACTTGATGGTGCCCCTAAGAAACTCAGTGATGTGGATTCTAAGGTCGTGATGGTCTATTTCTGGCAGGCTTCCGAAGCTGCCCAAAAGATGTTTAACCAGGATGTGCTCCTTCCCCTTTACAAGGCTTATCATCCGAAGGGATTTGAAATCTATTCAGTCTCCCTCGACACTGACAAGGGCGTTTGGGCCAGCGCAGTCAGGAATCAGGAGCTTCCTTGGATCAACGTCTGTGACGGTCGTGGGGCAGCAACTCCCGCCGTCAGCCTCTACAACATCACAAAGGGTCTTCCCGTTGCCTACATGATAGTTGACGGCTCCCTGAAACCGGAGACCCTCACTTCCGAGAAGGAGGTCAGATCCTTCCTTTCCGCCAATCTGAAATAACCACCTAATTCAATAGATTCCATGGCACTAATGATCATCCAACTGCTTATAGTCCTCGCAGCCCTTTACGTGGGTTCGAGGTATGGCAGCCTTGCTTTAGGCGCAATCTCCGGAATCGGACTTGCGATCCTGGTCTTCGGCTTCGGCATGAAGCCAGGTACCCCTCCTACCGACGTAATCTATATCATCATCGCCGCTGTCACCTGCGCCGGAGTCCTCCAGGCTTCAGGAGGTATGGACTGGTTGATCCAGTTGGCTGAGAAGCTTTTGAGGAAGAATCCGGACAGGATTACTATCCTGGCGCCTTTCTGTACTTTCTTCCTTACCGTATTGGTCGGAACCGGCCACGTGGTCTATACCCTCATGCCTATCATCGTCGATATAGCCATCAAGAAGGGCATCAGGCCGGAGAGACCATGTGCAGTTGCTTCGGTTGCCTCTCAGGTGGGAATCACCTGCTCACCGATCGCTGCGGCGGTGGTCGCTTTCGTGACCATATCCAATACCAATGGCTATGACGTTTCCATCCCTCAGGTGCTGATGGTCACCATCCCCGCCTGCATGATCGGCCTTCTTTTCGCAGCTCTGGCTTCCTACCGCAGAGGAAAGGATCTCGATAAGGATCCCGAGTTCCAGAAGAGGATTTCTGACCCGGCGATGCGTGACTATGTCTATGGCAGCGATGCCACCACCCTCGACAAGGTCATCGACAAGAAAGCCAAACTTGCAGTTTACATTTTCCTATGTGCCATCCTTATCATCGTCGGGCTGGCTTTCTGCCAGATGATCATGAGCAAGGAAGCACTTGCCAGGCTGCCGAAGATGAACATCGCCATCCAGATAATCATGCTTTGTGCCACGGCCCTGATGATCATCCTGAGCAAGGTCGATCTCAAGAAGGCTGCGGCAGGAGCAGTTTGGCGCTCAGGAATGGTCGCCGTTGTCGCTATCTATGGTATCGCCTGGATGGCAGACACATATTTTGGCAACTATATGGACCAGATC
>CAMHFA010000208.1 GCA_946184255.1 uncultured Bacteroidales bacterium | reverse complement strand
AAGATAATAGCAGTAGGTACAGTCCAGGTTACAGGTCGAGCCAGCCGGTTTCACCAGGGTGGTGAAAGCGGTGGGACGGGACTCCTTTACTGCATCGCCCAATGTTACGGTACGGGAATTGTTCATGGCGGCGTGTGTGTCTTCCTACAAATTTAGTATTTTTGTATAATATATGCCCAGGCTCTTCATCATATCAGGATGCAACGGTTCCGGCAAGACTACGGCTTCCTATGCCGTCCTTCCGGAGATGTTGAGTTGCAGTGAATTTGTGAACTCTGACGAGTTCGCAAAAAGTCTTGCACCCTTCAGCCCGGAGAAAGCCTATGTAGGCGCGAGCCGCTACATGCTGCTGAAGACCAGGAGACTGTTGGAGCGGAGGTCCGATTTCTGCATTGAGACCACCCTTGCTACAAGGTCACTTCTGAAGATGATAAAGGATGCCCAGAAGATGGGATACTATGTGACCATCCTCTATTTCTGGCTGAATTCTCCTGACCTGGCTGTACTCAGGGTCAGGTCCAGGGTGGCTGCAGGGGGGCATAATATCAAGGAAGAAACCATTCGCAGGCGGTACCATGTTGGGCTTCACTACCTTTTCAGGGATTTCATGCCGCTCTGCAACCACTGGATCCTGTACGACAACTCCAGTGGAGCCCTCTCTGTAGTGGCAGAGAGTTCAGAGAACGGAACCATTGTCAGGGATCCGGAACTGTTCGGAAGGATCAAGTCAGTGAATGAAGAGTACGAGAAAGATTTGAAGGAACTAAGCAAGAAGATTGATGATTAAGGACAAACAATACTATTTGGACCTGTTCCAGGTCACTGACAACCAACTTGCCTGCCTTGCGGCAGAAGGGATCCGCGGAGGCGGAAGCTACTGCGACCTGTTTTTCGAGAACACTGCTTATCAGGACATGCTCCTCCGGGACGGAATCGTCTCGTCTGGCGGGTTCCACATCGACTATGGGGTCGGAATCAGGGTCCTGAAGGGCGACCGTACAGGTTATGCATATTCCGAAAGTACTGACCAAAAGTCCATGGCCGATGCTGTCAAGGCTGCCTCTAAAATCGCCACCAGTTCCACTACAGTGCCGGAGATGCCCTGTGCCACCGGCCGTACTCAGCCGCAGCGAAGCGAGGATGGACTCGGCCGGGGCAGCTGGGCACTCCGGCCTGAAATGCAGGTTCCAGACTTCTATCCATTCAACGGCGACTGGAGGACTCATGAAGCGAAACTTCTAGTGCCATTCATGGAAAAGCTTCAGCAGAAGGTTACCGCCGGTGACCAGAGGGTGGTAAAGGTCATCGTCTCCCTATCCAACCAGGTCAGCGACATCCTCATGTTCAACAGTCTCGGAGAACTCACCTTCGACACACGCCCCATGGGCACGATAGCTGTTTCGGTGGTATTCAGCCAGGACGGCAGGATAGAAAACAAAACAGTGTCCCGCAGCTACAGGACCGGCACGGAGATGATTACTGACAGTCTGATTGACGAGATAGCCTCAGAAGCAGTGTCTGGCGTTGACGAAAGGTTTGAAGCCAGAAGGCCGAAAGGCGGACGGATGCCTGTGGTAATGGGTGCAGGTGCCTCCGGGATACTCCTTCACGAGGCGATGGGGCATGCTTTCGAGGCTGATTTCAACCGGAAAGGGCAGTCAATTTTCAGCGGAAGGATAGGAGAAAAAATCTGCAACGATGACATCTCAATAGTCGATGACGGCACACTTAAGGGCAACCGGGGAGCAGTTAACTTCGATGATGAAGGGGTACCCGGACAGAAGACCTTTATGGTAAGGAACGGCGTTCTTGAGTCCTATCTCCACGACAGGATCAGTGCCACCCATTTCGGGGTCTCCCCTACCGGCAACGGCCGCAGGGAGAGTTTCCGTTACGCGCCGATCCCGAGGATGAGGGCAACCTACATGCTTTCCGGAAGTGCCGACAGGGAGAGTCTGATTTCATCAGTAAAAAAAGGAATATACGTGGACCAGTTCAGCAACGGCCAGGTCCAGATCGGGGAAGGTGACTTCACCTTCTTCGTGAAGAGCGGCTTCCTTATCGAGGACGGAAGGCTGACGATGCCGGTAAAGGACATAAACATAATCGGCAACGGTCCCCAGGCCCTTGCCGACATAACTGCAGTGGCGAACGACCTTAAAGTGGACGAGGGGGCCTGGACCTGCGGCAAGGGCCAGAGCTGCCCCGTTTCTTGCGGAATCCCCACAGTGCTCATAAAGGACTTGACAGTAGGAGGAGAATAGAGATGGAAGAAATCAACGGAATTTTGCTTGAGAAAGAGCTCCGCCTGGCTGAAAAATGCCTGGAAAAGGCACTCTCGATGGGTGCCGGAAAGGCCCGAGTTACCATGAATAAGAGTCTTATGGAATTGTTCGGGACCCTGAACGGTGAGCTTGACAAAGTCAGCCATTGCCTTGACAGGTCCATGAGCATCTGCCTCTTCGTGGATGGAAGGTTCGGAAGCTTTTCGACAAACAGGCTGGTTGAAGAAGAATTGGACAGCTTTCTGGGAAGATCCATCTCCATGGTCAGGATGCTAGCCCAGGACCCTTGCAGAGACCTTCCCGATCCGGCAAGGACATGCAAGACAGCCCTGACCGGGTGTGAAATGGGGCTTTTCGACCCAGCCTACCCCGATCTAACCTCCGACAGGAGACTGGAGATAGCGATGGACGCATCCATATTCAGAAAGCATAACGGCGAAGACCTCCTTTCGGAAGAGGGAGAGTACTCGGATTCTGTCTTCGACACCTATGTCATCGATTCCAACGGGCTCAAATGCCGCCACACAGAGACTTCATTTGAATATGGGGTCGAAATGACAGTACAGGACAAGGAAGGAAACCGGTTCAGCGGCTACTGGTGGGACTCCTCCCCAAGGCTCTGTGACTTGAAGTCAGGATCATGCGGGGAAACTGCCCTCAAGAGGGCTAGGGCCCAAATCGGCCCTGTGAAGATCCCCGGAGGTGAATACACAATGGTAGTTGACAGCGAGAACTCCTCAAGGCTTCTTTCACCCATTACAAACGCACTGGGTGGTTTCGCCATTCAGCAGAAGAATTCATTCATGCTCGACACCCTTGGGAAAAAGGTTTTCCCGGAGTGGCTGAATGTCATTGACATCCCGCATGCGGACGGACAGACAGGTTCCCGCCTGTTCGATTCGGAAGGAGTCGCCACAGGCGAATCCCCGGTCA
>CAMHFA010000207.1 GCA_946184255.1 uncultured Bacteroidales bacterium | reverse complement strand
GTTTTGAAACTCAGGGAAGAGGACACATCAAAACCTTTGTACGGCGACTCCGTGGTAAGCCACGTGAAGGAAGTGGCCAGGCCGATACTGTTCTCCACCCTGATCATCATAATGGCTTATCTGCCGCTGTTCACTTTCGAGAGGATCGAGAAGAAATTGTTCACCCCGATGGCCTACACGGTAGGATATGCTCTTCTGGGAGCGCTTTCGGTGGCATTGATCCTTATCCCGGGGCTGTCTTACGCCATTTACAAGAAGCCTGGCAAGGTATTCAGGAACAAGTTCATGGAAAGGTTGAACGTCCGTTACAAGGGCATGACCTCCAGATTGCTCCATAACCCCAAGCCGGTCTTCACCACCATGGGAGTCATTCTGGCGGCCGTGATTGTGATGTTCATTACTGTCGGAAAGGATTTCCTGCCCAACCTGGATGAGGGAGGAATATGGATACAGGCCCAGACGCCTCCTGGCATATCACTTGAGAAATCCTCGCAGATGGCGGATGAACTCAGGAACACCCTCAAGGATGAATTCGAAGAAGTGACCTATGTGATGACCCAGGTCGGACGTGATGATGCTGGTTCCGAGGAGTTTACGTCATCCCACATCGAGATCTGTGTCGGTCTGAAACCATATTCACAATGGAAGTTCGGAAAGTCAAAGGAGGATTTGGTAGATGAGATGTCCGAAAGGATTTCTCAGATGCCCGGCTACATTGTGGGCTTCTCGCAACCGATCATAGACATGGTCATGGACCAGATCGCCGGTTCCCACAGTGACCTGGCCATGAAAATATATGGTGAGGATCTTGACGAGGCCAGAAGGATTGCGGAAGAGGTCCAGAAGGTGATCTCCGGAATCAAAGGAGCCGCTGATGTGGTTATCGACCAGGAACCGCCACTCCCTCAGTTGAAGATAAAGGTGGACCGTGAGAAAGTTGCATATTACGGGATAGGTGTTGCCGATGTGTCCGACCTTATCGAGACCGCCATAGGCGGCAGGGCTGTTTCCCAGGTCTTCGTGGGCAGCAAGGTTTATGATGTTATCTGCCGTTTCAGGGAAGATTCCAGGGACACTCCGGAAAAGATTGCCAACTTGCCTTTGGTCACCGCTTCAGGTTCCAGGATTCCTCTGTCTGCCGTTGCCGATATCACTACCGAGCTTGGTCCGAGCACCATTGTTCGGGAAATGGGCAAGCGGCATCAAATAGTCCGAGTTAACCTCAGGGGCAAGGATCTTTCTACCTTCGTACATGAAGCTGATGAAAAGATAGCCAAGGAGGTCAGCTACGACCACACCGCTTTCTCCCTCAGATGGGATGGGCAGTTCGAGAATCAGAACAGGGCTTATTCAAGACTGGCGATAATCATTCCTTTCGTCCTTGCCCTGATGTTCCTGATGCTCTTCTGGGCATTCGGTTACTTCAGGCAGGCAGCCCTTCTTATCTCCCTCCTGCCGCTGGCCCTGTTCGGGGGTCTGCTTGCCTTGAACGTGAGGGGAATGACATTCAACGTGTCTTCTGCGGTTGGATTCATAGCCCTCTTCGGTTTGACCATCCAGAATGGAGTCATCATGATCTCTCACATCAACAGTATCAGGAGGAAGGGAAGGCCTCTTTATGACGCTGTGGTTGAAGGTGCGTCGCACAGGTTACGTCCGGTTCTCATGACAGCCACGGTGGCCGTACTCGGCCTTCTGCCAGCATCCCTTGCCACAGGCATCGGTTCGGATGTCCAGAGGCCCCTTGCGACGGTCATCGTGTACGGTCTCCTGTTCTCTACCATAATCACCCTTTTCATCCTTCCTACCCTATATTACTTGATAGAGAAACGCGTTGAAATGAAACCCGAGAAAGACAATGAAGAAGATTTTTAGTTTGCTGGCCGTTGCCTGCCTTCCATTTGCCGCTGCTGCGCAGACTTTCGACTCGTTCATGTCAGCAGTCGAGAAACACAACTCAGGTTATCTCGCCGAGAAATACAATATTGACATCGCGGAAGCAAATACCCAGGCCGCGAAGGTGTTCAACGATCCAGAGTTGTCCGTTGAATATGGTGACAATCAGGACCGCGTGCTCATGATGGGACGTTCCCTTGAAGCGGGATTATCCTACAGTTTCAACATCGGCAATCCCAGGAAGGCCAGGATTTCAGTTGCGAGGAGTGAGGAAGAGATTACCAGGGCTTTGGTCGCGGACTATTTCCGCAACCTCAGAAAAGACGCCATGGTCGCTTGGGCTGAGGCTTGGGAAGCCCGGGAAATGAGTTCCCTGAAGAAGTCATCTGCAGAAAGCATGGCTTCACTCGCTGCTTCTGACAGCCTCAGGGCTGCTGCAGGTGAGATCGGCAGGATTGATGCCAAGCAGTCTTCAATCGAGGCCAGGACATTCAGGGGAGACTGGCTCAGGGCACAGGCTGATTACTCCAACGCCCTGACAAACCTGTCCGTCCTTTCCGGAGGGATGCCTTTTTCTGACATTGAATATGGTGATCTCCGTCCCGCCCCGGTCGATCCTTCCGTGGAAGCCCTCGTTGCCATGGCCTTGGAGAGAAGGACTGACCTGAAAGCTGCTCTTCTGTCAAAGGACTTGTCCGAGAAGAACCTTGCCCTTGTCCGTGCAGAGATGGCTCCTGAACTTGGTTTGAACATGGGCTATTCCTACAACAAGGAGGTCCGCAACGAGATTGCCCCCGCTCCGAAATTCAACGGAGTGACAGTAGGTGTGGCGATTCCCCTGAAATTCTCTTCTGCCAACAAAGGAAACCGGAAGGCTGCTGAGAATGCTGTGTTACAGGCTGATGCCGCCTATGAGGAGGCGTGCCGGCAGATCGAGGCTGAGGTAAGGATGGCATGGGCTTCGTACCAGGCCGCTCTCAAGGCTGCGGAGGAATGCTCCGACAGCATGCTTGCCGACGCCGGAGACATCCTTGAAAGCAGGATGAAAGCTTACAGGCAAGGTGAATCATCCCTGTTGGACTATCTGCTGGCAGTCAGGGTCTATAACGACACTGCCGAGTCTTGTATCGGTGCCAAAGCGGCCTTGTTCTCATCCTGGGCGGAATTGCTTGCTGCAGTCGGGTTAAATTCTTAATTTTACATCAGTTCAACTGTTGTAAGATGACCAGACATTATTTAATTGCCTTTGTGGCGGTACTGTCTTCAGTCTTCTCCGGGTGCTCCGGAGAAAAGGCGGAAGAGACAGTGTGGGGCGACTATGTGGTCGCCTGCGGTGATACTGACCTTTACATAGTGGATGCCTCGAAG
>CAMHFA010000206.1 GCA_946184255.1 uncultured Bacteroidales bacterium | reverse complement strand
CTTGGTTCAAAGTCGAGGCTCCAAAGGGAATGGTGATTTCGATGCACACCGACCACGATATGATCTCCGACGCCAAATGTGTGAGCGCCGAGTACGTCACCAAGGACGGTGTCCAGGAATATGAGAGCTTCGGATGGATGAACGGAGAGGTGTTGTATTATATCTTCCCGAAGGGGGTTAAAGTCCTGGATGTCAAGTTCCGTGAGACTGGTTACGATACTGAGTTCACCGGGTCGTTCTCCTGCTCCGATCCCATTCTTAATGATTATTGGCAGAAAGCCCAAAGGACTCTCTACGTTTGCATGAGGGACACCTATTACGACTGTCCTGACCGCGAGAGGGCCCAGTGGTGGGGAGACGAAGTCAATGAGCTGAACGAGGCATTTTACCTGCTTGACAGAAAGGCTGACAGGTTGGCCAGGAAGGGCATCATGGAGCTCGTAGGCTGGCAGAAGCCGGACGGTGTCATGTACGCCCCTATCCCTTGCTCCAACTATTTCAAGGAGTTGCCGATGCAGGTACTAAACTCCATAGGCTGGTATGGTTTCAGGGGATATGCATTCTATTCCGGAGACTACTCTTTTGTGAATGATGTCTATCCGGCTGTCCATAGATATATTCATGTGGTTTGGAAGCTTGATTCGGAAGGGCTTCCGATCTACCGCAAGGGTGGTTGGGACTGGCCTGACGCTGGAGCTCATCAAGATCGAGTGGCTCAATTGCATCTGTGGTATTACCTTGCCCTTAAAGCTGAAGCAGAGTTCGCCAGGATGCTTGGAAAGGAGACGGACGCCGCTGAAGACGAAGCTATTATGGCAAGGATCTCATCGGTGCTCAATTCAAAATACTGGAACGGGGCCGCTTACATAACTCCCGGGCATAATGATGATCCGGATGACCGAGTACAGGCCCTAGCCGTGATATCAGGGATAGCTTCTACGGACAAGTATCCGGCCATGAAGAAGGTCTTTGAAGAGCATTACAATGCCACCACCTACATGTTCCCTTATGTCCTTGATGCACTTTACATCATGGGTGAGCCGCAGATGGCGCTGGACAGGATGAGGAAGATGTATCCTACTGTCATGAAGGATTCTTGCAGCACCCTTTACGAGCATTGGAACTTTGACGGAACATGCAACCATGCATGGACAGGTGGCGGTGTGGTCTCAATGGTACGCCAGTTGGCCGGAGTCAATGCCCTGGCTCCCGGTTATCAGGAGTTTGAGGTTAGTCCGCAGATGGGCGACTTGAAGTGGCTGAAGACCGGATTCGAGACCAACTATGGCAGGATTGAAGTCTCCCTTGTCAAGAAGGGCAAGAGGATTGACGCCGAGATAACCGTACCTGAAGGTACGACATGCAAGGCCGGTAGCAAGACCCTCTCAGCCGGAACCCATAAAGTCAGGCTGTAAACAGTTCAGGCATCCTATCTGGATGCCTTGATCACAAGTTTATTCTTCCTGTCTATTCCCCAAAGATTCCCTTCTTTGTCCAGGGCAATCCCCTGTCCATTGAAGGGAATTTCTATTGTGTCTGTCCAGCGAAGCCGCATCCCATAGGGAGGAAATTCAAGCACATACAGCTTTCTGGCGTCGTGCCCGGTGCAATAGAACTTCCCATCTATGAACAATCCACCCGACAGGCTCATGGGTCTTATTTCTTCGACCAGTTCCGGAGGGAGGATCCATCCCTTGAGTTTTCTCCATTCCTTGTCATATTGGATGATCTGGGTCCAAGAAGCATCTCTCAACACCTCGTCTCCTGCTTTTTCACCGTTGTTGTCATAGTGGGCGAAGCATACATACCAGCAATCTTCACCAGGAACCACCCAGGTGCAGGATCCATATTCAATACCAAGACTTATCGACCGAACGTGTTCCATCTTTACCGGATCGAACACTTCGATTGAACTGGCCATGGGAATCTCCGGATAATTGGAGTGTGAGCAGTACAACAGGCCGTCCACCACGATTCCTCCGTCGAAGTGCTTGATCAACGTGGGATCACTCTCCTTCCAGACTGCCAGGGAGTCTCCGTTCTTTGAATATTTTACAATCTGCTGGTTGCCTATTCCGTAAAAGCAGTTGTCATCCACAGCTACGCCCTGATTCGCACCGTAAGCATGATATGACCGTACATGATGATAGTCTTGGGAATAGGGGTTCAATTGTTTGGATGTTGCCAGGGCGATACCGCGGTTGTCATTGTCATTAACCGCGCAGTAGAAATGATAGACAACCCCATTCCATTTGACCATGCATGGTTTGTGGGCATAGCGGCTGTCAAATGGTTCTGAAGGCTCTATGAGAGGCTCTCCGACCCAGTCTGTCCAGTGGACCAGGTCATAGGAGCAGGCGAACGAATCCCATGCTTTGTTTGCGGTTTCGTCATTCCATGAGAAGCCGAAATAAAACATCACCCACAGCTTCCCCATCCGTTGGAGATAGGCGTCTCCGGTGATGCCGCGGTCTCCATGTGAGAGTACCGGATCCTTACCCAGGCGTTGCCAATGCTCCATGTCGTCACTGACTGCCATACCTATTCTCTCCGCATTGCCCTTGGCATTATAGTACATGACAAAAGGATGGCCTGTCAGGCATTTGGGATCACGTATTACGCTGTTCTTGTAGATGACCCTGTCATCCCACCAGCTTGCGTCTTCATCCTTTGGAGAAAGGGTCGGGGAGGGGAGACGGTCCCATTCATGAGCCGTCGCGGGATTCCCGGATGTGTATGCCATCCCTGGAGCCAAGGTTCCTGCTTCATAGCCGGTCTTGCTGCCCCCAAGATAACTCATCCAATACTTTCCTTTATACTTTTCAAGTTCGTATGATCCTTCCCACTCTGTGTCCGGAAGGGCTATGTAACCGGCCTTCTGATTTTGGTCCCAATCTCCTTCGTCCGAGAAGGACATTATGCGCCCCAGGGTTTTCCATTCAAGCAGGTCGCTGCTTTCAGCGAGCCAAGTCTCGTAGCCTTGCCCATCGAATATGATGTAGCTCATGTACCATTTCCCGTCTTTCCTGAAGACCGACGGGCTGTCTGTGGCAAGCCCGTCATGACCAGGAATAACCAGGCCATATTTGAAGGGAGTTTTCACCTCTTCGTAAACCCTGTTCATCTCTTCCTCGGGAACAGTCTCGGGCAGGGATTCAGAGCAAGAGGCTGTTCCGAAGATGGTAGATGAAACCAGAAGGAGTACCAGGAGCCTTTTCATCATTTTGCAGTTAAAGTGCAAGGTATCTTCGGATTAAGGTTTAT
>CAMHFA010000205.1 GCA_946184255.1 uncultured Bacteroidales bacterium | reverse complement strand
ATTGACTCCCTGGGTTGACCTTTCCACGCGTGAACTGTCCGTTTTCGCACTCGCTGCCTGTTTCCTCATTTTAGGAATCAGCCTGTTCAATCTGGGAGCCGACATGGCCATGACACCCATGGGACAGTACATAGGAGAAGGCCTGACCAGCTCCAAGAAAATGGGACTTCTTCTGTCGGTAGCCTTCGTAATGGGCCTGCTTATCACCATTGCCGAACCGGACCTGTCCGTACTCGCCAGCCAGGTCGGCACTATTATGAACAGCAAGCTCCTTATCGTTACTGTGGGAATCGGCGTGGGCATCATGCTTCTGCTGGGAGTCCTCAAGATCCTATTCCACCAGGACCTGACCAGCCTGATGCTGTTCTTCTACATGGTCTTGTTCTGCCTGGCCACACTGCTGATGGGAGATGACAACAACTGGGTTCTCATGCCGATGTGCTTTGACTCCGGCGGAGTGACCACCGGCCCCATAACCGTACCGTTCATCATGGCTATGGGTGTTGGTATCGCCCTTACAATCGGTGGCCGCAATGCAAGTGAAAACAGTTTCGGCCTGATTGCGCTTTGTTCCGTGGGTCCGATCGCTTCCGTACTCATCCTTTCACTCGTATCAACCGGCACCCCGGATTTCAAGATTCCTGACTATTCAATGGAAACGATCATGGCTGAGGGGATTGGCAATGTAATGATCGGAAGCATGGAGGATGTGGGCAAATCGCTGGTTTTCATCGTGGTTTTCTTCTTCGTCCTGCAGGCTATATTCCTCAGTCTCCCTAAAGCCAAGATAATCCAGATCCTGCTTGGAATCATTTACGCTTTCCTTGGACTGGTCCTGTTCCTCACCGCCGTTGAGATGGCATTCCTTCCTATCGGCTACAAGATCGGAATTGAGCTCTCCAGTCACCAACCCGGCATAATCATAGGTTTTGCTTTCCTGATAGGAATGGTAGTTGTCCTAGCAGAGCCTGCCATTCATGTGCTCAACAAACAGGTCAACGAGATCACAGGAGGAGAGGTGTCGCAGAGGCAGATGATGACTGCCCTGTCCATCGGAGTCGGCCTGTCCATCGGCCTGTCAGTACTTCGCATTTACTTTGACATCTCCCTGCTTGTTTTCCTTATTCCTGGATACATCCTTTCACTTGGGTTGTCATTCCTGGTACCAAAGATTTACACGGCCATTGCTTTCGATTCCGGTGGCGTAGCCAGCGGACCTCTTACTTCCAGTTTCATCCTCCCCATGATCATCGGCGCATGCGTTTCCATGAGAGGAGAGGCCACCGTATTGGAGCTGGCTTTCGGTGCCGTGGCGATGGTGGCCATGACCCCGCTCATCACCATCCAGTGTCTTGGATTCAAATCAGTTATGTCACGCCGCCATCGTGAGAATGCCGCGATGCGGCAGATCCTCGCCGCAGCCGACGACCAAATCATTTATTTTGAGTAGTGAATATGCCTTCAGCACACAACATAGCCCCGATGAAGCTGGAAATGCTGCTCGCCATTGTCCACGACAACAAGGCAGCCTACTATTCCAGCCTTATCCAGTCCCATCAGGCCAATCTCCAGTTAACTGTTCCGGCGCAGGGCACCACACATTTCATTTTGAACTATCTGGGCTTGGCAGACCGACCCAAGTCTCTCATTATGAGCATCGTCCGTGCAGACGAAGCCCCTTCGCTCATTGAGCTGCTGGACGAGACATTCAAGAAAGGTAAAGACTACAAGGGCCTCGCCTTCACAGTCAAGCTGACCAGTGTAATCGGCACCATGGCCTATGGATTTTTAAGTAACGAAAGAAGAGTCAAGGAGGGAGAATAATGGCAAACACGAAGAAATATGAACTGGTGGTCTGCATAGTGAATGCAGGTTACTCCCAGAACGTTATGGAATCTGCCCGCGCAGCAGGTGCAAAAGGTGGTACGATAGTCCGTGGCCGCGGATCGGCCAATCCGGAAGCGGAAGAATTCTTCAACATCTCCATCCAGCCGGACAAGGAGGTGATGCTGATCCTTGTCCCATCGGATATCAAAGATTCAGTCATCAAGACAATCTACAAGAACTGCGGCCTGTCAACTGAAGGACGCGGCATCGTTTTCACCCTTCCCGTGGAGAGAACCACCAAGGTCAAGGAAGAATTGGAAGAACCTAGCGAATAAAATGCATTGGCTCCCATGGCTCGTCACTTCCGGGCATGGGCTTTCCGCCGGTGGCTTCCAGAAGGGCTGCCATATTGTTCGCCAGGGTCCTCATTGTCTGCAATCCCTCGACATCCAACGCTGCCTGTCCGGGTTCACGTCCATAGACTATGTTCCAGTACTGGGAGGTTACAACCGGCATGTTCATCATCTGGAAAGGCATGTTCAGCGTCTGGAAAGCGGCCGTTGCACCACCCCTCCGGCAGACGGCTACCGCTGCTGCAGGTTTGCCCTGGAACGCGGCTCCGTTTGAAGAGAACATCCTCTGGACTATAGCCAGCAGGGCTCCGTTCGGCTGACCATAGTAAACCGGAGAGCCTATGACCAGTGCATCGGAATCGTTCATCCTGGCCGATATCCTGTTGCATACATCGTCATCAAAGACGCAGGCCCCTGGATTATCCTTACATGTCCTGCAGGCGACACAACCCCTGATGGGCTTGTTCCCGATCCAGACGATCTCGCTTTCGATGCCGTGCTTTCCCAACTGCTCCGCAATCTGGTTCAGAGCGATTGAGGTGTTGCCCTTCTGACGGGGGCTACCGTTTATCATCAACACTTTCATTTTATTCAATATAGATCCTTTCTTTTGTAAATATAGCAGTAGTTTTTCATATATTTGGCATCATGAAGAAACTCATTTGCATCGCAGCACTTGCAGCACTTGTTTCGTGCAGCAAAGGACCGTCATTCACCATGGTGACCACGACGGAAGACAATCCCTGGGTGGAGACCACTGAATATGTTGAGACGGCGGAAGGCACAGCGGCCGGCCTGACCGTTGACCTTCAGGATGTCCGGCAGACCATCATTGGCTTCGGAACCTGCTTCAGCGAACTGTCCCACAGAGCCCTGTCAAAACTGTCGAAGGAGGATTACGAAGCAGTCATTTCCGAGCTCTTCACCCCGAAGACCGGAGCCAACTTCACCGTGTGCAGGATGCCGGTCGGTGCAAGCGATTTCGCGCTGAAATATTATTCCTTCAACGATACTCCGGGCGACCTCGCGATGGAGCATTTCTCCATCGACAATGACAAGGCGACGCTGATCCCCCTCATCAAGGACGCCCTG
>CAMHFA010000204.1 GCA_946184255.1 uncultured Bacteroidales bacterium | reverse complement strand
CTCCCGTTCACCTGGCCACGGGCGGCCAGGCCCTTCGGGGGCAATACCCTCCTCCGGCGAAGGGGAGGTATTCAGGAGAGCGAGTGTTTCAGGAACGACACGGGTCTTTTCTGCGGCACCGAAGACCCGGGCGACTCCGTCGATGGCCTCGAGCTCGCTTCTCCGTAGCTCGGCATAGCAACCGGTGACTATAATCTTTGCATCAGGAGAAACCCTGTGGACCTTGCGTATGACATTCCTACATTTCTTTTCCGCCCTCTCCGTGACCGAACAGGTATTCACGAGATAGACGTCTGCCTTCTCTTCCCAACCGACGACTTCGAGGCCGGCCGAGACGAATCCGCGCTCGTACGTGGATGTCTCTGCATAATTGAGTTTGCAGCCCAGTGTCAGGAGCGCTATCTTCATGTCTCAGAAACTGTGTGGATCCCCTATGGATAAAAAGCGCGAACCTCTTGTCACAGTCACCCTTGACCAGGAACAAGCACCACCTACGGGTGGATTCTGTTTAGAGACCCTGACCTTTACGAAGAAGAATTCCGGGAATTCATGGTCTATAGCGTCTGCTATCCTGGCGGCGACATTCTCAAGGAGATTGGATGGCTTTTCCATCTCTTTTGCGACCGTCCGGTAAATCTTGGAATAATCGACAGTATTGTTGAGATCATCGGTCCTGGCGGCCTTCAGTACATCCATATTCCCAAGGAAATCCACTACAAAGGTATTACCTTCCCTTCGTTCCTCTTCAAGGCAACCGTGAAAGGAATGGAATTCCATCCCGGAAAGTTCAATGGCACCGTATCTGTCAATTCTTATACCCATATTCATCTGTTCCTATCTGCCAGGATCAGGAAAACGCACGGCCTTTTGCCTATCTGCATGTTGTCAGACTTCCATTGCCTGACTGTCCTGGTTATTATGGTTTCTTCGGGGAGGGTGATATCAGCAGCTATGCAGAGTTTGGTTGATGGCTGCAGGACGGCCTTCAGGTCGGATAGCATCGAATCGTTGCGGTAGGGAGTCTCGATGAATATCTCTGTCTGTCCCAACCTTGCTGAAAGGGATTCCATTTCCCGGATAGCCTTCCGCCTCTCATCTGTCTTGGCAGGAAGATAGCCTTGGAAAGAAAAACTCTGTCCGTTCAGGCCCGAACCCATGAGGGCGAGCATTAATGAAGAGGGCCCGACAAGAGGTATTACACGGATTCCATGGACATGACAGAGGGCCACCAGGGCGGCTCCCGGATCTGCGACTGCAGGAAGGCCGGCTTCAGAGATTAGTCCTACATCGCATGGCTTTCCATCTGCGTCATGGAACATCTCCAACAGAGCCTCTACTTCTGAGGACTTTGTATGTTCATTGAGTTCCCTGAATTCCAGTTCTCCGATATGTCCTTTAAGTCCTGCTGAGGAAAGGTATCTCCTGGCAGTCCTTGTCTCCTCAACGACGTATTTGCGGATGTGGGTGATTATCTCGAGGACTGACCCCGGAATCACTTCTGAGGGATTGTTGTCTCCAAGAGGGGAGGGAATGAGGAATAATCTGCCGTTAGTCATTTCACGACAAATATACTCAATTTCTGTCAGTCTGTTTCTTTATTCGTCCGATTGCCTTGTCAAGGCTTTCGGTAGGTTCGATGATGTTGTAATCTTTCCAGAACTCGGGATCGAAGTCTATCTTAGCCTTGTCGGACAAGGCTTCCCGGCTGCCGAATGACTCCTTCCTCGGGATTACATCTATCTCCCCGGACTTCCTGTCGGTTGTGACCAGTTCACTCACGGCAGTGAAGTCAGTTCTGAGCAGTTTCTTCTTCCAGTCACATTTGAAACGCATGCTGGTACGTACATAACTGACCCTGGTGATTCCTTCCGAGGTAGTATAGTCGTAGCGAAGAGTCACTTCAGTGGGAGTGAAGCGTAGTCCGGCAGGTTTGCTGACCAGGATCAGTCTTGTAACCTTGTCCTTGTCCCTCATGTCATAGTTGAGGTCGAACCTGGTGAAAGCCAAGGTCTCACGGTCTATGTAAATCATGCCTTCATAGAGAGGGTATGGCTGGATCACCGTTGGAATTAGCCTTATGGCAAACTGGATGCGGTCCCCGATCATAGCAGGGGTCTCCATCTTGAGAGTGTAGTTGCTAAGCTCTTTTACGGTGAGCAGTTCATTGTTCTTTACGATGTCCAGATCGACTGCCTGGGCAGGCCCTCCTGCCACCTTTACTGAAAGAGTGTCCTTCTTTTCAGGACTGACCAGCACCCTGCTCTTATCTATAGTGATTCGGTCTCCGAATATGGGCTCGCGGGCATAGGAAGTCTTGATCATCCTGGCTACAGCCTCGGAAATGTAGATGTAGCGGTGCCTTTTCTGGATTGTTTCACGGTAAAAGCATTCGAAAAGCTCAGGTTGGTTAGAGTAGTTATTCCTTATCTTACGAATTGCTTCGTCAATGATCTTGTAAGGGTCTCCTGAAACGACAATCGCCTCATTGAGGGTCAGCTTGTTCTTTTCCATCTTGACCTTGACGTCGGAGCCATTTCCGGGATATGGAATCCTGGAAGTCTTATAACCAAGGAGATTGAAGTCGAGCCATTCCGGTTCTTCCGAAGTCTTGATGATGAATCCTCCGTCGGAGTTGGTCACGGTAGCATACTGTTGGCCTGGAACGGTGATATTGACATATTGAAGGGCGTGACCGTCTTCTGAATCCACTACAGTACCACTGACCGAGAACCTGAGAACTTGTGGGTCGTTCTGCGCCATTGCGCTGAAACAGACCAGTAATGACAAAAGGATTAATTTCAGTTTCATGACTTTGCCAGTTTTGCACCAAGATAGTAAAAAACCAGATTTATTTCTATATTTGTTTTAATTATTCGATTAATTATTACTAACATGAAGAGATTACTCCTTTTTGTCCTGGCTGCCCTGATCCCCATGGCGCCTGCTTTCTCTACGGACAAGGCCCCCAAGAACGAAAAAGTCAAGAACGTTATCCTCATCATCGGGGACGGCATGGGCTTCTCTGCCTGCGCTTCCTGGATGATTGACCGTCATTACGAGCCTACCTGTTTCGACAGGGCTCAATACGTCGGGATGAGCAAGACATATTCAGCCAACAGCCGTGTCACGGATTCCGCCGCGTCCGGTACTGCTATGGCCTGTGGAATCAAGACTAACAACAGCATGCTTGGTGTCCTCCCTGACGGGACCCCTGCCACCAGCATTGCTGAACTGGCAAAGGCCAAGGGGCTCGCGACCGGAATAGTCGTTTCA
>CAMHFA010000203.1 GCA_946184255.1 uncultured Bacteroidales bacterium | reverse complement strand
TCTCTTTTTCGCAGGAAACGAGAAGTGCCGCTATCGCTACGGCAAGCATGATGTGTTTCATGGCAGAATGCTTTTTTTTACGAAATGTTTTGCCTCAATTTCTGTTCCAAACCTTATTTTTCCATCTTGAAAATAACTGAACTTACCGGCCCCATGTCAATCCTGTCGGTGACCTTTCCGCTCTTGAAGACAACTTTCCCTGTCATCGAGAAGACTTCCGCATGGGTACGGCCAAGGGTACTGAAAGTAGCAGAAACCTTCTTCCCGCTAGGATTAAGGGCTACCAGATAAACCTCATCTCCAGAGAATCGCTTGTAAACCATAGGATATGGTTTATCGGGGTCGGAAACATATTCCCAGTCCCCGGTGTTGCTCATCGCCGGAGATTCCTGTCGGAGGGCAAGTATCTTTCGGACATAGTTCAGCAAGGAGTTGGGATCGTTTTCCTGAGTCTCCACGGTAAGAGCTCCCCCGTCCGTGTCCACCGGAAGGAAGATATCCTTGGGGTCACAGGTAGAAAAACCTGCGTTAAGGCCATTGGTCCATTGCATGGGTGTTCTGGAACCAGCCCTTTCATTGACGAATCCGGAGGAGAAAACTTCCCTCGAACCTTCCTTCTCGGGGGCGTCCGGATTGTATTTCATCCCGATTTCATCTCCATAATAGATGAAAGGGATGCTCTTGAGGGTAAGGAAGAATGTAATGGAGACCTTAAGTTGGTCAATGGTGTTGCGGGTGAGGATATTGGGCCTTTGGACATCATGGTTGGATGTTTGCGGGGCCATATAGCCTATCTTGCCGACAGTCTTAAGAGTCCTTGAATAATAATCCACGAATTCCCTGACCTCACCCAGTCCGGCCTTGTTGAAGTAGTTCGTAGCATGCTTCCCGTAAGGTTCCGGAAGGATCAGCTTTGTGTAACCGGTGGCGCTACGCCAGGGAAGGAAGAAATCAACATTGAAACCGGCTGGAAGCGAAACCTCCGGATCGGACCACTCCGCCAGCAATACGTTGTCTGGATAGTGTTCGTGCATCCAGGAAGTAAAGTCTCTCCACATCCGGCTAGTCACCTTGAATTCTTCGTCGTTCTTTACGAGACTCTGGGCCATATCCACCCTGAAACCGTCAACTCCCTTGTCGAACCAGAACACCATGATGTTGCGGAGTTCCTGCCAGACAGCCCTAGGGCCGGGAGCGTCCACAGACTGCTCCCACGGATGGGCCGGATCAGGATTGGCGAATCCATAATTAAGTGCCGGCTGGGCTTCATAATAGTTCTTGTAATAGTATTTCGCACGGGGAGCGTTCTTTTCAACGAACTTGCCGATTGTGCTGGATTTGGGATTGGGTTGACGGTAACGTTCAGCTATGTCCTCCTTGTCCTTCTCGCTGATCTCATCGGTCCAAATGTAATAGTCACTGTACCGCTGGTTGGGATCGGCTTCCATGGACTGCAGGAACCACTGGTTCCTGTCACTTGTGTGACCGGCGACAAGGTCCATGATAACCTTGATTCCCCTTTTGTGGGCCTCTGAGATAAGGTCCACCATGTCTGTGTTGGTGCCGAAACGGGGATCCACCTTGTAATAGTCAATCACATCATAACCACCGTCCATCCACCCGGACTCATAGACCGGATTGAGCCAGATGGCAGTGACTCCAACGCTCCTGATATAGTCCAGTTTGGATGTAATACCCTTGATGTCACCTATTCCGTTCCCATCGGAATCCATATAGGATGACGGATAGATCTGATAGAAAACCGAGCGGTCCAGCCATTTCGGATAATCCTGGGCCCGGAGACCAGCGGAAATGAACACTGCAGTCAGGACTGTCAAGACTGGCAGGAAGGAATACTTTTTCATGGTTCCTATTCAAAAACTTGATCAAGGCTGCGACCGAACCATGGCTGGGGCTGCTCAAGGCCGAGAAGGGATGCCATGGTGGAAGCAACATCATACTGCATGACACTAAGGTCGTCGAAGCAATAGCCTTTCTTGACTCCTTTACCGTAGATGATAAGCGGAGTTTCCATTTCCATCATCGAGCGTCCTCCATGTCCATGGTCGATACCACCATGGTCGGAGGTAAGGATTACAACCGAATTGTCCATTATACCGGCTTCCTTTATTGCGTCGATTATCTCACCCACCCAGATGTCCAACTGCTTGATCTTCTTGTAATACTCTGGGGTGTCGTGGCCGTCGGCATGTCCGACATGGTCGGGTTCATCATAGATAAATGCCGCGAGGCGAGGCTTCTTTGTCTTTATATATTCTTTTGAAACCTCGCAAAGATCTGCTTCAGAGGCCTCAGTGTAATAGTTTACAGACAATGTGTCTATCAGGTACTTGATACCGTCCCATTGGAAAACGCAACCTATTTCTGCATCCGGCTCTTTGTCACGAAGAAGCTGGAAAACAGTGGGGAATATTCCGTTCTTGTAGGTTAGCCTGGGCTCGAAATCGGGGGTGTGTGAACAACACTCGTAAAATCCGTGGATTTCCGGGCCTACTCCCATGAACATGGCGGCCCAGTTGGGTGCACTGGAAGACGGAAGCACGGTACGCTTCTTAAGGGTCCAGGCTCCCTCTGCCATCATCTTCTTAGTGTTGGTCATGTCGGAATTCTCGACGCTGTAGGCGCCCCATCCGTCAAGGCCGATGAAAAATACATGTTCAACCTCGTGGCTCTTTGTCCTGGTACAGGCAGAGAAGGCCATCACGCTCGCAAGAGCGGCAGCAACTATAACTCTTAATCTCATGATGATTATAATAATTGTAATTTGTACACTATGAATCTCAAACCCTCAGAACTGTTACGGAACCTGAACGGTTCCAGACGGGTGACGCTTCTTCCTTCAGGCACTTCTACTCCTTTGAACACCTTCCTCTCAAGCACCCTTCCTTTCTCATTCTGGAGTTCGACAGTCAGGTTCGCCTTGGATGCACCATCCATATTGAATATAACCGGTTGTACAAAGTCTCCCGGTCCATAGACGGTGTCAACGTCATAACTGGCAGCCCAGGTCCTTCCGAATGCCATCCTGTTGGCATGGAATGCCAATTTCGGAACATAGAACGGGTCAACAAGCGGCTTGTGGTAAGTGAACATATTCGGTCCTGATTCCAAAGAACACCAGGAGAATCCACTGACCCCGGCCAGGGTCTGCATCTTCATGGATTCCCAGGCCGAGAATGCCTGATAGCCCTGGCTCTCACGCCATTCGTCACTGTCCAGATTCCGGCCGATAGTGCCGACCTCGTAGTTTTTCTCATATGAAGGAATC
>CAMHFA010000202.1 GCA_946184255.1 uncultured Bacteroidales bacterium | reverse complement strand
GAAATATTCCAACAAGAACAAGGGAGACCAGATCTACAGTTACATGGCACTCGCATCGCTTTACAACCACGATTATTCCGGTGCGGTCGATGCCTACGCCAATATCGACAACCTGGACAAGGACCAGAGGTCGAATTACATGAGGGCCAATTATCTGCGTGCCAACCAGCTGATAGAGAACGGTTCCTGGAGGGATGCGGTACCGCTCCTGAAGGCTGCAGGTTACTATTCCGACAAAAGGGAATCATTCAACCAGCTCACGAAGTACTGGCTTGGAGAGTCCTATTACCGCAGCGAACAGTACGACAAGGCCGTCGAAACCTTCCAGGACCTCTACAACAATTCCGCCCTCGAGGGTAAGCCGGAAGGGAAGTTGATCCCTTATGACCTGGCTTACAGCTATTTCCGGATGGAGGACTACGACAATGCGGCCAAGTGGTTTGACGAGTATCTCCAGGAAAGGAATCCTTCTGAAGGCGAGGACGCCGCAATGAGACGTGCGGACTGTGACTTTATCAAAAAAGACTACCAGACTGCAGTAAAGGGTTATGAGAGCGCCCTTCAGAGATTCCCGTACAGTTCCAATCTCTACCCGTCCTACCGTGCAGGAATAGCCTACGGACTTCTTGGCGACAGGAACAAGAAGGTGGATGTGCTGTCAAGGGCACTGAAAGCGCAGCCGTCTGCTGAATATTATTCCGAAGCGATGTATGAGCTCGGAAGGGCTTACGTTGCAAACAATAGGAACGATGACGCCGTCAAGACCTTCGAAAAGCTTCGTACTGCCACTGACGACAAGACCATGGCAGCGAGGGCACTTATCGAGCTGGGAATGATTTCAAGGAATATCTCCGAGTACGACAAGGCCCTGGCCTATTACAAGCAGGTCGTTACCGACATGCCAGGTACTGAATATGCCAACGATGCACTTGCCGCTATAGAGTCCATCTACCAGAGCGAAGGAAGGACCGACGAGTACATCGACTATGCCGACAAGGTTGGAGCCATAAAGAATAAGACTGCAGGAGAGAAGGAGAGCATGTATTTCGCTGCGGCAGAGCAGCTTTACCTCTCCGAAAACTGGAATAAGGCCCTCTCATCATTGCAGAACTATCTTGAGCGTTATCCTTCAGGAGCCGATGCCGCCAAGGCTGGCTTCTACACCGCAGAATGCTACCGGAACCTTGGAAAGAAGGAGCAGGCATGTGACTGGTACAAGAAAGCGGCTCAGTCCGGAGACGGCTCTTTCAAGGAAGCAGCCATCCTCAACTTCTCAAGGCTGTCCTATGAGATGCAGCGGTATTCCGATGCCTTTGGAGGTTTCAGTTCGCTTCTGAGTGAAGCCAGGATTGAAGGCAACAAGCATACTGCAAGGGTAGGAATGATGAGGTCTGCTTTCAAGAACGCTGATTTCACTTCTGCGATTTCAAGTGCTGACAAGGTCAAGGCAGACTCGAAGAGCACTGAAGCAGAATCCAGGGAGGCTGATTACATAAAGGCAAAGTCCCTTCTCTCAACCAACGAGAGGAACGCAGCCTTTGAGATTTTCGGGAAACTTGCCTCCAAGCCTTCTACCGATGAAGGTGCCGAAGCAGCCTACATGCTGATTCAGGATGCTTACGACCAGGGCAAGTACGATACTGTGGAGAAGAAGGTTTATGACTTCTCTTCAAAGGCAGGAGGCCAGAACTACTGGCTTGCCAAGGCATTCATAGTCTTGGGAGATTCCTTCGCGGAGCAGGAAAACTACGCTCAGGCCAAGGCCACTTTCGAGAGTATCCAGAACGGATACAAGCCTGCTGAGGGCACTTCGGATGATGTCCTTGACAACGTCAGGATGAGACTTGGGAAACTTAAGAACCTTATGAACTAGATGAACATGAAAAAGATATTAACCGCCGCCGCCATACTGGTGTGCGCAACATCTTTGGCACAGAACCTCAACCCAACCGTCGAGGTTACCAACATCTACCAGGGCAATCCTTCAGAGGTTCACAAGCCCCAGGCCAAGATGGCCATTCCGGATTCCCTCATGAGGTTCGATATGGATTTCGGCTACGAGGTCTTCGAGAAGCCTTATCAGGGAGCATACAACTTCAAGCCCTACCAGCTTGCGATGAGGCCGGACAAGGATGCCTACAGGGGGAAGAAACTCTATCTGAAGGCGGGGGCCGGCTATTCTCTCCATCCTCAGCTGAATTTCGTGTTCAGTCCCGAACAGGCAGGGCCCTTCCAGATGAGCGTCTATGCCAACCACGGGTCCTATTTCGGCAAGTATAATGTCATAAACCATTCCAAGGCTGGTGACTATTATAAGCTGGACAAGGTACCAGGCAAATCTTTTTACGGGCATGATGCTCTGACAAGGGCCGGTTTCGATGGAAGGTACAATTTCAAGTCTTCCATCCTCTCACTCGGAATCGGATACTATGGATTGATGACGAAGGATACCCTTCTGAATCGTTCGTACAACGCCGCAGATTTCAATATCAGGTACTCCTCGAACAGGGATGATGACAAGTACATCTTCTATGATGTTGCTTTGAACGGTCGTTTGGGCTCTGACAGGCTCAACTATACCGGGAAAAAGGATTTTGAAGAAGTATTGATTTTGCCGCAGCCTAGTGGTCTGCCCCTTTATGATGGCGGATTGGCTAAGCTTAATGAAAACCTCTTCCAATTGAGAGCCAATGCCGGTCCAGTGTTGAGCCGGGCCCAGAGGATACTCGTTGGGTTGGAGGGTGATGTCGTTTCATATGGAGGAGACTTGCTGAGCGGTAGGGCAGGACGTATCGCCTTTGTCCCTAAATACCAGTACAAATCCGGAAACTGGGATCTGAGTCTCGGTCTGAAGATTGAAAAAATCTTCCATGGCAAGCAGGCTGACACCGTCAATGTCAATCCGGTCTTCTCAAAGAAGGGAAGCCTGATTTATCCGGATGTTCATGTTGGATACCGGGCTGCAGATAACGTGCTGATCTATGCAAACCTTACTGGTGGCGGCCACCTCAACACCTATTCTTCGCTGCTGGCTTCAAACCATCATTTCAATCCATCATACCATTATTCCACTTATCGATCTTCCCTTCAACTCCTGGACAACACCATCGAAAAGATAAACTTTAAAGCTGGTGTGAAAGGTAACCTCGGTTCCATGCTGCAGTTCGAAGTGGACGGAGGAGTTGCAAAGATAGATAACGGATTCCTTGATTCTCCGCTTATTATGAGTCCCTACAAGATCGGGTCCGTTTACGCGGATTACAGCCTTGTCTTTGCCGATGTCCTCTTGGGG
>CAMHFA010000201.1 GCA_946184255.1 uncultured Bacteroidales bacterium | reverse complement strand
GATCATTTCGGAATCTGTGTTTCCGTTAGAGGAGAGCATCTCTTCCCTGGACACGTCGTCGCACGAGAAGAATAGGAAAAGGGTTGCTGCAAGAGCAATGATTAAGTTTTTCATGATGAATAAGTTTTAATTTCTACGGAAGCAAAGTGACGAAAAAACAGCCGTTGGACAAAATATTCAACGGCTAATTCAAAAATCTATTCCAGAAACCCCGGAGGAATTATTTCCTGAAAGAAACGAAACGGTTTTTACCGTAAAAGTCCTTGACAATTATGACTTCTTCGAATCCGGCATCCACGAACAGGCTCTTTGTTTCCTCTCCCAGGAGTTCATTGATTTCCACCATTCCCCTACCCCCAGGCGAAAGGAGGCTTCTTGACCATCTTGCCACGTGCCGGTAGAATAACAAAGGGTCATCGTCTGGAACGAACAGAGCTGACGACGGTTCGAAATCCAGCACATTAGTCCTCATTAAAGCCTTCTCGGATTCCTTGATGTACGGAGGATTGCTGACTATCAGGTCGAAACCGGTTTGTCCAAGAGCCCTTTCATCTCCCAGAAGATCAGCTTTGACAAAAACCGGAGCCGATGCACCAGTCTCTTCAAGTTCTGAAGAAAACTCCTGTCCTGCAGCAACTTCAAGCGCCTTTTGGGAAATGTCTGTACCAAAGACTACAGAACCCGGGACATTCAGGGCAATAGTCCAGGCTATGCATCCTGAGCCAGTACAAAGGTCAAGGACCCTTGGCTTTGGAACCGTTCCAAGTACCTTGATTGCTTCCTTACATAATAATTCTGTCTCACGCCTGGGGATGAGCACATCCGGAGTAACCTCGAAACGGAATTCGCAGAAATCGGCATATCCCAGTACGTATTGTATCGGTTCCCCGGAAGAGAGTCTCTCCAGATCCGCCTTCAATCGTGGTAAATCCCCGTCATTAATTGAAAAATCAGGTTCGACCAGATGCGTAAACCTCTTCGTGCCGATCCTCTCCTCACAGAGTATCAGCATGATATTCATAGCCTCACGGGCCGGATAGAATGATTCGAGTCGAGCCGCTCCCTCCTTTAGGAAATCTTTGAGGAGCATCAGGAATTCTCAATTATTCCGGTAAGGAAATCAGTGATGTCAATCCCGGCTGTCCTGACCATCTTCGGGACAAGGGATGCACTGGTCATTCCAGGAATAGTGTTGACCTCAAGGAAGTAAAGTCCGTCGTCGCTGAGAATGTAGTCAATCCTGACCAGGCCTTTGCAGCCAAGGATTGAATAGATCTTGATGGTTACCTCCTTGATATGGTCGGAAACACTCTCATCAATAGGGGCGGGACAGAGTTCCTGGCTGCTGCCGTTGTACTTCGCATCATAGTCGAAATAGTCGTTGTCGGTGACTATCTCTATAACCGGAAGGGCCTTGACTCCTTCGGAGTCGGAATAGGCCGCACAGGTCATCTCACGACCGGATATTCCCTGCTCGATGATAGCCATGGGACCTTCGGAGAAAGCGAAATTGATGGCCACCGGAATGTCCTCGGCCTTGGCAACCTTGCTGATTCCAAAGCTGGATCCGGCATTGGTCGGTTTTACGAACACCGGGAACGAAAGCTTCGCCGCCACTTTTCCGGCAACGTCTTCGGGATCCATTCCATTGCGGACAAACACGTCAGGAGCGCATTTTACGAAATCGACATCCCTGAGATAGCTCTTGCAGACAAACTTGTCGAAAGCAACCGCAGAGACAAAAGCACTGCAGGTGCTGAATGGGACACCGATCATTTCAAAATAGCCTTGCATGAGTCCGTTCTCCCCGGGCACTCCATGCTGCATGATGTAGGCAAAGTCGAACTTGACCTTCTCGCCATAGACCTTTACGGAGAAATCCGTCTTGTCGATTTCGGGCCTTGCTCCTTCAGGGAAAGGAACCCTCATGGCATCCTTCTTCTTCATGGCCACAAGCTGCCATTTCCCGAAGCGGGCGAATATCTCATAGACATCGTACTGGTTCCCGTCGATGCGGGATGCAACGAATTCTCCACTGCGGCATGCAACTTCCCACTCGGAGGAGTCGCTTCCGTAAATTACCGCAATCTTGTTGTACTTGCCCATATTCAAAAGCTATTCAAAATAATAATCCTCAATCCTGTCCTGCTGTTCGGAGACCTCATCGTCACTTCCCGTGCAGCCAAGGCCTTCCACGACACCGGCAGGAGCGGCGAATTTGTCAGTCGCCCTCACTCCAAGGGTGCCGTCTGCGAGCACTTTCTGCATGAATATACCCCATGTCGGCAACGACATGTTGGCTCCCTGGCCGAGGGTACCGGACTGGAAATGGACCTGACGGTCCTCAGCTCCGGTCCAGACTCCTGCCACAAGGGTAGGAGTGTAGCCTATGAACCATCCATCGGAGTTGTCATTGGTGGTTCCGGTCTTTCCGGCAATCTCACCCATGAGATTGTAGCGGTAGCGCAGCCTGCTTGCGGTTCCACCCTGGACGACACCTTGCATCAGGTTGACCATGAGGTAGGCTGTGTTCTCTCCGATGGCCTCACGCCTCCGCGTGGTAAATTCGCTGATGACATTACCCTTGCTGTCCTCTATCCTGGTTACGAAGAGGGGAGCGACATATACTCCCCTGGAAGGGAAGGTGTTGTAGGCAGCAACCATCTCCCAGAGGGAAATGTCGGCAGGACCGACACAAAGCGCAGGAACCTCGTCAATATGGCTCTGGATACCCATCCTGCGCATCATATCAGCCATTGCAGCAGGACCGAACTGCTTCATCAGGTAAGCGGAGATGTTGTTGGAACTGTTGGTGAGTCCCCATTTCAGGGTCACGGTCTTGCCTATCCATTTCTCGGCATCGGTACTCCTCGGAGTCCATGTAGTACCACCGGGCACCTCGAAAGTCTGAGGAAGGTCAACAACCTTGTCACAAGGGGTCATACCCTCCTGCATTGCCAGGGTGTAGAGGAAAGGTTTGATAGTGGACCCGACCTGGCGCTTTCCCTGACTTACGTTGTCGTACTTGAAATACCTGTAGTTCGGACCTCCGACATAGGCTTTCACATGTCCGGTACCGGGCTCCATGGCCACGAAGGCCGTCCTGAGCATTGACTTGTAATAACGGATGGAGTCATCAGGGGTCATCAGGGTGTCTATGAAGCCGTTCTTGTTGTAAGCGAAAACTCGCATCTTCACAGGCTCCGAGAAGGTCTTGAGTATCTGGGCCTCGGTCTTGCCTTCATTCTTGAGCATGCGCCAGCGGTCACTCCACCTTCGTGCCTGATTCATCAGGCGGT
>CAMHFA010000200.1 GCA_946184255.1 uncultured Bacteroidales bacterium | reverse complement strand
AGGATAGGTCCGTCACCGTGAACCTTGACCTTCGGGAAACCGATGTACTCAGTTGTACCGATGATTTCTGTGTTATTCTGGACAACTACGCCGTTGTGGATAACAGTCACCCTCGGTTTGTAAAGATAGTTGCCATCCTCTGTGAAAACAGGAGCTGTGTAGATGATGTCATAGACATTCCACTCGCCAGGAGCACGCATTGCATTTACGAGCGGCGGAGTCTGCTTGTAGATAGAACCTGCCTGTCCGTTGACATAGGTTTCGTTCTTGTAGCTGTCGAGAACCTGGACCTCATACATGTTCTGGAGATAGACGCCGCTGTTACCGCGGGCCTGGCTCGTGAATTTCTCATCCATCGGAGGAATGCACCATTCGATGTGGAGCTGGAAATTGTGGAAGGATTCCTTTGTCTGGATGTCACCGGCCCTCTTGTTCACGGTAACGATTCCGTCATGGACATCCCAGCCTGCGGCTGAATGATCCCTGGCGCTTTCCCATGCGGAAAGGTCCTTGCCGTTGAAAAGGATGATAGCATCTGACGGAGCAGCTGCAGTGGCCTGGTCACCGGGGGTGACGATCTTAGGCTGTGGTGTCCAATACTCGGACATTCCAGGCCTCATACGCTCCTGCTGGGGATACTCCTTGGTCTCCTGTGCAAAAGCACTGACTGCCATGGACAGCATCAGAGCCATGGCTGAAATCTTAATGATGATTCTTGTCATAATTATGGGGATAATTAAATAAATGGTTTGGCTATTTCTTCTGCGTCGAACTTCTCCGGAGTATAACCCTGGGCAAATGAAAGCCCATTGTGAGCGACTTCGAATTGCATCTCAACTGCCTGATTATTAAGTAATTTTACACTTGTTCCAGCCCATGTGAACGAGCCGAAAGCGGCAAAACGGCGATTCTTGACCCCACGGGCTTTGAGGGCATCCATGAAAGCCTGTACCGGTGGAAAAACCCCGGCATTGTAAGTAGGCGATCCCAATATGATGGAATCATAGATAAACGCATCGGCAAGCGCAAATGAAAGATTCTCCTCGCAGAGATCATGCATCTTGCAGACTACCCTGTTCTTTTCCAGTTCCGCAGCTACGGATTTGGCGGCTTTTGCGGTGTTTCCGTACATTGAACCATAGGCAAGGCAGACTCCCCTCTCCAACTTGGCTGCAGATAGACGGTCGTACCATCCTACAACTTCGGAAATCTCCTTTTCCCAAACCGGACCGTGCGTAGGACAGATCCTTTCTATATTGAGAGGCGCAACCTTCTTCAGGGCAGCCTGGACAGTCTGGCCGTACTTTCCGACAATGGAAGCATAATAGCGTGTCATCTCATCCCTGAAACACTCGAAGCCGTCAATAAGGGAGCCTTCAGGGACAGCCTTGAAAGATCCAAAGGCATCACCGCTGAAAACCGTCCTTTCCTCTGGACACCAGGTCACCATCGTTTCAGGCCAGTGAACCATAGGGATCATGAAGAACTGAAGGGTGACGTTCCCAAGTGAGAGGCACTCCCCTTCCTTAATTATCTGAATATTATCGGACAATCCTTGGTAACCTTCAATCATCGGGACCGCCTTGGCATTCGTAACTATCGTACAATCAGGATATTCCTTACGAATAACAGCTTGCAGGGCACTATGGTCCGGCTCCATGTGGTTCACTACCAGATAGTCGATCTTCCTCTCCCCTATCTCTTCCTTAATGTTGGAAAGGAATATGTCTTCATAAGCAGCTGCAGCGGTGTCGATAAGAGCTATCTTATCACCTATTACAAGATAGGAGTTATAACTGACTCCATAAGGCAGCGGCCATTGATGCTCGAAGAGCTGGGTCTTCAAGTCATTCATTCCGACATAACGGATTCTTTCCGAAATTCTCATTGTTTTAAGCAAGTATTCAGATTAAGCAAATTTAATAAATTATTCCTCTTTTTCTTAAATTTGTACTCAGAGATCAGAAAAATATTCAAATATGTCACTAAGCACGATGCTCCCCCCACTCCCGGAACGTATGAGGCCCAAGAACCTGGCCGACTACGTAGGGCAGAAGCATCTTGTCGGGGAAGGTTGCATCCTTCGGAATATGATTTCGAGCGGCAACCTGAGTTCGTTCATCCTCTGGGGGCCTCCGGGTGTCGGGAAAACCACGCTCGCCGGAATCATAGCCGCCACACTCAGCAGGGATTTCTACACCCTCTCCGCAGTCAGTGCAGGTGTCAAGGATGTCCGCGAAGTCATAGATCGTGCAAAAGGACGTTCAGTTTTCTCCCAAGGGGCTTCGCCCATCCTGTTCATAGACGAGATCCATCGTTTCAGCAAATCCCAGCAGGACGCCCTTCTCGGTGCAGTGGAGAATGGTACTATAGTGCTGATAGGAGCAACTACCGAGAATCCCTCTTTTGAGGTTATCACTCCCCTTCTGTCACGCTGCCAGGTTTTCGTCCTCAAGTCCCTTGAAGTGGAAGACCTCCAAACCCTTCTGGACAAGGCCCTCAAGACTGATGTTCTCCTAAAGGAGAAGGACATCGAAGTCAAGGAAACAGAAGCAATGTTCCGATATAGCGGCGGGGACGGACGCAAGCTGCTCAATATACTTGAGATAGTCGTTGACTCTTTCGCCGGCAAATCCGGACCCATTGTCATTGACAACAAAACCGTCACTGACTGCATCCAGGAAAACATGGCCATCTACGACAAGGATGGCGAGATGCACTTCGACATAATCTCGGCTTTCATAAAGTCTATAAGGGGCTCGGATCCCAATGCCGCAGTCTATTACCTCGCAAGGATGCTGGATGGTGGAGAAGATCCCTTATTCATTGCCAGGCGCCTTTGCCTGTCCGCTTCCGAGGATGTAGGACTGGCAAATCCGAATGCCCTCCTTCTGGCAAATGCATGCTTCCAGGTTGTCCACCAGATAGGTATGCCGGAAGCGCGGATACCACTTGCAGAGACAACTGTCTATCTTGCAAGCTCTCCTAAAAGTAACGCCTCGTATATGGCTATAGAAAAGGCACTTGCAACTGTTAAGGAAGATCGCACCAAAGCAGTTCCTCTCTACCTGAGGAATGCTCCGACGAAGCTGATGGAAGACCTTGGTTATTCAGACGGCTACAAGTATGCCCACGACTATCCCGGGCACTTCGTCGATCTGGAATTCATGCCCAAAGGACTTGAAGGCACCGTCTTCTACGAGCCGGCTCCCAACCCCCACGAGGATCGCCTCAAAGCCTACCTCAAAGCTTGTTGGCCAAAATATTACGTCTAGCAATTGCTAGACGTAATACTCTACCCCTCCTGAACTCGCA
>CAMHFA010000199.1 GCA_946184255.1 uncultured Bacteroidales bacterium | reverse complement strand
TGAGTTTCAGTTGAGTTATAACTAATTGATTATCAGACACTTACTTGCCGATGCAGAACCTACCGAAGATCTGACCTAGCACCTCGTCGGGTGTGACTTCTCCGGTGATGGAGCCGAGGTGGGCGAGTGCTTCCCGCAGGTCTTCGGCAAGGAGGTCTGGAGTGAGGCCGTGGGCGACTGATGAATGGACCTTTTCAAGGGCTGAAGCCGCCTTATGAAGCGCCTCATAATGTCTGAAATTTGTTACGATTGAATGGTCAGAATCCAAAGTGACGTCTTTCTGGGACAAAACAAGCTGCTTTTTCAGCAAATCAAGCCCTAATCCGTTTTTCGCTGAAATATATAACTTAATTACCTTTGAATTAGTAGAAGAAACATTATTGTTTAATAGCGTAACATTTGTGTTAGGGGCGATTATGTCCACTTTATTGAACAAGACCATCAGCAACTGCTCAACGGGATCTATTTTTGATACGATATCATTTATTATAGTCTCGTTTACCTCGGCCGAGTCGGTGGAATCAAGGACAGCGAGGACGATCTGAGCCTCCGACAGTTTCTTCAACGAGCGGGAAATCCCGATTCTTTCAATCTCATCTTCCGACTCTCTAAGACCTGCAGTGTCTATGAATCTGAATAGAATCCCGTCAACTGTCATTGTCTCTTCGACAGTGTCCCGGGTGGTACCTGGGATGTCTGACACGATGGCCCTGTCGTCTCCGATCAGTGAGTTTAACAAAGTACTCTTCCCAGCATTCACGGCGCCGACGATTGCGACCGGTACTCCATTGCGGATCGCATTCCCCTGACGGAATGAAGAGGCGAGGGAAGTGATATGCTTGATGACATCGTTGAGTAGTTTTGATAATTGTGCCCTGTCGGCAAACTCCACATCCTCTTCAGAAAAATCAAGTTCAAGTTCGAGCAGCGAAGCAATCTCCAGAAGACGTTCACGAATATCCTTCAACTCAGTAGAAAAACCGCCACGAAGTTGGTTCATTGCGACCTTTAGTGAAGCTGAACTAGAAGATGAAATGACATCTGCAACAGCTTCTGCTTGAGCTAAATCCATCTTGCCATTCACAAAGGCACGACGGGTGAATTCACCAGGTTCAGCCACTCTTGCCCCGGAGTCACATAGTAGGCGAAGGATCTCGGATGCTACGTATGAAGAAGCATGGCATGAGATCTCCACCGAATCCTCTCCGGTGTAGGAATGAGGGGCCTTGAAGACACTGACAAGCACCTCGTCGACGATTGAGCCATCCTCTCTGGAAATTTCTCCATATCTTATTGAATTGGCGCCACTTGCTTCTATTGACTTGGATTTACACTTTACTATATTTCCAGCAATTTTCAAAGCTTTAGGACCACTTAATCTTATAACTGTTATGGCTCCTGTTCCCGGGATTGTGGCAGGTGCGGCAATTGTGTCCTCGAATGCTGAATAGTCCATGATTCAATTATTCTTAAACGAAAATACAATTTAACGTGTACATTTGCAAAGAAAGAAGAAAATTGCGTAACTTTGTCAAGATAAACGAACGCTCCAATGACTTGTGCGATTATCATACCGCTTAATGTCAGTGTACCGAAGGGTACGCAAGGAGATGTTTCCTTTTTTATTAGTCCGACCATTTCAATCGCCTTTTGAGATGGTCGTTTTTTTATTGACTGACGAAACATGAAAGAAAGAAAAGGTGCGATTCTGAAGCTGGAGAACGGGATGAAATTCCGGGGCTTCTCATTCGGTTACGATGGCCCTACAGATGGAGAAGTGGTGTTCTCGACGGCCATGGTGGGCTATCCCGAGAGCCTCACTGATCCGTCATATTCCGGTCAGATCCTGACTGTTACATATCCTTTGATAGGAAACTATGGTGTACCGCAGGAAGGCCCTGACGAAAATGGAATCTCCCGCAATTTCGAGTCTGAGAGAATCTGGGTAAGGGGACTTGTGATCAGTGACTATTCATTTGACTACAGCCACTGGGATGCCGTAAAGAGCTTGGACGAATGGCTGAAGGAGCAGAAGATCCCCGGAATATTCGGAATTGACACCAGGGCTGTCACCCAGATCCTTCGCGAGAGGGGATCGATGCTCGGTATGATAGTTCCCGATGAGGTGTCCAAGGATTTCCCGGTTGATGACCCCAACCTTGCAAACCAGATCGCCCTGGTCAGTTGCAAGAAGCCAATTACATACGGAGACGGACCCAAGACCGTTGTCATGGTGGACTGCGGCGTGAAGCACAATATCCTTCGTTGTTTCATGGAAAGGGGTGTCAAGGTCATCAGGGTACCGTGGGACTACGATTTCAATACTCTTGAATATGATGGCCTGTTCATTTCCAACGGTCCCGGAAACCCCCAGTTCTGCAACGTTACCGTCGCAAACCTCCGCAAGGCAATGGAAGGCAGCAAGCCGATTTTCGGAATATGCATGGGTAATCAGCTTCTGGCAAGGGCCGGTGGAGCCAATACCTACAAATTGAAATACGGACACAGAAGCCATAACCAACCTGTCAGGATGGTCGGTACCAACAGATGTTTCATTACTTCCCAGAATCATGGTTTCGCGGTTGATGACAAGACTCTGGGAAAAGACTGGGAGCCGTGGTTCGTCAACATGAATGACGGAACCAATGAAGGCATACGCCACAAGACAAAACCCTTCTGCTCTGTCCAGTTCCATCCTGAGGCCTCCAGCGGTCCCACAGACACCAATTTCCTGTTTGACGAATTCATCGGAAAGTTATGAAGAACACAGACATAAAGAAAGTACTCATCCTTGGCTCCGGAGCCCTTAAGATCGGCCAGGCGGGAGAATTCGACTATTCCGGATCCCAGGCCCTCAAAGCTCTCCGTGAAGAGGGAATTGAAACCGTCCTGATCAATCCCAACATCGCTACCGTCCAGACTTCCGAAGGAGTTGCCGACAAAATCTACTTTCTGCCCGTCACCCCTTTCTTTGTAGAGAAGGTAATTGAAAAGGAACGTCCTCAAGGCATCCTTCTTTCCTTCGGTGGCCAGACTGCACTGAATTGCGGAGTTGAATTGTTTGAAAAGGGAGTACTCGACAAGTACAGTGTCAGTGTGCTGGGGACCCCTGTCCAGGCAATTATGGACACGGAGGACCGTGACCTATTTATCAAGAAACTGGATGAGATCAACGTAAAGACCATAAAGTCCCATCCTGCTTCCAACATCCAGGAAGCCAAGAAAGCTGCCTCCGAGTTGGGTTATCCCTTGATCATTCGTGCGGCTTATGCTTTGGGTGGTCTCGGGTCAGGATTCTGTGACAATGAGGAGCAGCTCGAGGAAATCTGT
>CAMHFA010000198.1 GCA_946184255.1 uncultured Bacteroidales bacterium | reverse complement strand
GGCCGGAGAGGAGATAAGGCTTGTTGCCATAGCAACCGACGACCATGATGTCCTTAGTACCGTAGAAGATGCTGCAGCCACCGTCGGTGTTGAGGTTGATTCCCTCAGGAAGTCCTTCAGGCCTTTCAGGCTTGAAACCACCGTCATACCAGCGTACCTCGACCTCAGGAAGGGCGAGCTTAGGCAGGTTCTCACGGGCGGGGAAGGTGAGCTTGATCATCTCAGCGCTAGGGCAGCAGTCGGTAAGGACGGGAGTGGAGCTTGCCTGAGCCTTGATAGGATAGCCGAGCTTCAAGCCCTTGAACGGGACATGCATGATGTGGCATGCCATGTCACCCATTGCACCGGTACCGAAGTCCCACCAGCCACGGAAGTTCCAAGGATGGTAGATCTCGTTGTAGTCACGCATCGGAGCGGGACCGATGAAGGCATCCCAGTTGAGAGTTGAAGGAATAGGCTGGACCTCGGTGGGTTTCTCAAGACCCTGGGGCCAGATAGGACGGTCGGTGAAGCAGTCTACGCGGGTAACTTCGCCGATCTCACCGTTCCACAGCCACTCGATAGCCTGGCGGGTTCCGGGGCTTGAAGCACCCTGGTTACCCATCTGGGTAGCGACCTTGTACTTGGCGGCAAGCTTGGTAAGGAGCCTGGCCTCATAGACGGTGAGGGTGAGCGGCTTTTCGCAATAAACATGCTTTCCGGCAGCGATAGCCTGGGCAGCGATGATTGCGTGGGTGTGGTCGGCTGTAGCGATCATGACGGCGTCTGCCTTGTCAAGCATCTCGTCGAACATCACGCGGTAGTCATTGTACTTCTTGGCCTGCGGATACCTTTCGAAGATGTGGTTAGCATACTTCCAGTCGACATCGCAAAGACCTATGAAGTTCTCAGTCTCCATTTCGCGGAGGTCAGCGGCACCACGGCCACCGATACCGACACCGAGAATGTTCAGTTTGTCGATGGGTGCGACTTTCTTTTTCTTTTTGTTGTCCTTAGGAGTTTCACCTGCGATGATGATTCCAGGGGCAACCGCCAGTCCGGCGGCAACTGCTGTTCCCTTTTTAAGGAAAGAGCGTCTTGACATGTCGTTGCTCATAACAAATTATTAAATAGTGTGTTGATTAATTGTGTTGCACATTAGAGTTCGTCGAAACTGACATCCTTTGACGGTCCGTTGTGTTCAGGGACGTCTTTGAGAAGGTTGTCTTTCATGTAGGTTATTACCTCCTGCAATCCCTCCACGAATTTGTCGAAATCCTCCTTGTAGAGGAAGATCTTGTGTTTGTCAAAGGAAAAACTGCCGTCGGCTTCCTGCCTGCGCTTGCTTTCGGTGATAGTGAGGTAATAGTCATTATTGCCCTTTGTAGTCTTGACATCGAAGAAATAAGTCCTTTTTCCGGCACGGACCGGCTTGGACCAGACATCTTCGGTGTTGCGATCCCCGAAACCGGACCGCTCGTAGTCATCTCTGTACATTTACACGGAATATTTGTAAACATACAAAAATAATAAAAATCTGAAATAGTATGTTATCTTTGCATAAAAAATTGCTCCGCACGATGTTGAACAGAAGAATCTTGAGGATCAAAGCATTCAAAGTCCTCTACAGTTATGCCGAGAATCCGTCCATGACGCTTGCAGAAGCCGAGTCACAGCTCGAGACTTCCTGCGAGGCTACGAGATCGTTATATTTATTCATGCTGTCCATCATTCCCCATATCACCAGGGAGGCTGCAGAGAGGATTGAAAATGCCCGGAAGAAGTTCAACCCCTCCGAAGAGGAGAAGAACCCCAATCTGAAATTCGTATCCAACGGAATAGCCCCATTGCTGGAGGGCGACCCGGATTTGAACAAACTCCTTTCCCGCAGGAAACTGTCATGGGAGCCTTACGATGCCTTCATCAGGGAGACTTACGATTCCATGAGCAGGAAGGACTATTTCAAGGAATATATGTCAGAACCCGGAAGTTCACTCACCGGAGATGCCAGCTTGTTCATCAAGATGTTCGAAGAAGAATTCGTGGATTCGAAGGAACTGGAGAAGATCCTCGAGGATATGTCCATCTGGTGGAACGATGACCTTGCCTATTCCCTTGGCGTTTGTTGCGACACCATGAAGTCCATGGCGAAGGGGAACAGATGGGAGTTGCCACCTCTGTACCGCAGCGATATGGTCCCTTCAAAGTCAAAGGAAAGCGACAAGGCATTTGTCACCAAACTTCTGCGGACTTCCTATTCCTGTTATGACAAATACTTCCCTCTAGTCGCATCAAGCACTGACCAGTGGCAGGAAGACAGGCTGTTCACGACCGACACTGTGCTCATTATCATGGGCTTGGGAGAGGCGAAGGCTTTCCCTGACATGCCTGTCAGGGTCACTATCAATGAGTATGTTGAAATCTCGAAATACTACAGTACCCCCAAAAGCCGCTCGTTCGTGAATGGAATACTCGATAGGCTTATAAGGCAACTTATGGAGTCCGGAGAGATTGTAAAGACCGGGATTTTTGATTAAATTTGTAGGACACTTTAATAATCATCAAAAATGAATATCCTTGCGATAACCCTTCTGCAGGCATCTGCAGGTGCCGCCCCTGCCGGAGGCGGTGGAATGTTCTGGATCATGATGATCCTCCTGTTTGTCATTATGTGGGCTTTCATGATCAGACCCCAGCGCAAACAGCAGAAAGAATTGGAGAAATTCCGCAACGAACTCAAGCGAGGCGACAAGGTCGTGACTGCCGGAGGTATTTACGGAATAGTCGATGAGATAAAAGAGAGGTCCGTGCTCATCAAGGTTGACGGTGATGTTAAGCTGAGGGTTGACAAGAACTCCATTGTCAGGGACTTCACAGACGACGCACCCAAGGCATAGGTAATTACCGGGCTTCATGGTATGAGGAAGGACTGGTCAAATAGTCTTCCGGGAAGATTGAAGCTGAAAAACGGCGGGAGGGACTTCGGGGTTTTCCTGATGTCTCTCTTGCTGGCTTTCGGAATCTGGCTTATCCATAATCTTTCCCTGTCGTATTCGGACACCATGACCGTTCCGGTCATAGCCGAATGCAACCTTGACGGCCATTCCAATGTTTCCTCGAATTCCAGCTCAATAGCAGCCCGTTGCCGTACTACCGGGTTCAGTCTTTTGAAGAGCAAGCACAAGGCAAAGAAAGATGCAGTCCACATCCGTTTCGAATCAAAGGACATGCATCCGCTGGAAGGGGAGATGTTCTATATAACCTCGGCAGAACTCGGTAATTATGTGTCAGATATTTTTGGGGATGGAGTCCGTCTTGAGTCCTTCCTCTCCGAGTCATACCAGTTCCGTTTCC
>CAMHFA010000197.1 GCA_946184255.1 uncultured Bacteroidales bacterium | reverse complement strand
CCGCTTTGAATGTACGGCCATCATACAGGCCAACCGTCCTGTCTATAACTCGGCCACCACCTCCAGGAGTTCAGCGACTTTTTCGAGAAGCTCTGCTGCTTCCAGGCCTCAGGTCAATAATGGTTCTTCCTCCAGAAGCTCCGCTACAAACGCCAGAAGTTCTTCTGCTACCAGTTCAAGGAGCTCTTCCCAGAGGGTCGCACAACCTATCGGTTCTTCTTCCAGGAGCAGCGTAGCGCGTGGCGCCGCTGACAACACCAGGAGGGAGCAGTCCCAGAGGGTTGGCAATGCCACCAGGAATGGACTGACCACCTACGACAAGAACATGTCCCGCGCCGGAAACGACGTGATGCATGAGACCCGTAATGATTTCATGAGGATTGGCGAGGACAGGAATGTCCACAGGATCCCTCCGAGGGAGCGTGATTTCCTGCCTTACGACCGTCCCGGTCACTTCTGGGGACATCATCCTCACTTCTACGGCTACAGGGTCAACTACCTGCCTCCTCGCTACAGGAGACTCCACTACTGGGGAATTGACTACTGCTTCTACGATGGGATCTACTACAGGCCCTACAACGGGTTCTGGGTAATCTGCAGACCTCCTTTCGGAGTTTGTATCGACCTCGCCATCTCTGACCTCGTGTTCTCGACCGTACGTTTTGCGTACTATCACAACACCTACAGGATGTACAGCGCGATTGATGCCAACAACAGGATCATCGACGAGCAGAACCGTATAATTGCCCAGAACAACGCCACGATTGCGGCTCAGAACAGCTCCCTTGCCCTGAATGTAACCAGGGCCAACGATGCCTACACCCTCGCCAACAGGCTTGGACTGGCACAGAGCTACGCCTACGCCAATCAGCCCTACTACTATCAGGACGGCGTTTTCTACATCGTAAATTCCAACGGCCAGTATGAGGTCATCGTCCCTCCGGCAGGAGCCCTTGTCGAGGAACTGCCTGACGACTATGACATCATCAATCTCGACGGAGTGGATTATTACAAGGTTGACGACACAGTCTACCGCACCACCCTCGTAGAAGGCAAGCCTTACCTCGAAGTCCTCGGACAGATGTACGGCAAGCTGGCTCAGAAATACAATTATGACTCCAACGGGGTCAAGTACAGCAATCTCTATTAACTCTAAATGGACAAGCTCAAGGAATTATTCGAAAGCTACACAGGACATGAGTTGATCGATACGGAGGAATTCAATTCCTCTGGAAGCAACAGGAGATATTTCCGCCTCAGGGGTGGAAATATCTCCATTATTGGTGTAGTAGGTACCAGCAAGGAAGAGAATAATGCTTTCATCAGGCTGAGCCATCATTTCCGCAGTAAAGGAATAAATGTTCCCGAGGTGTATGCAGTCTCCGATGACTGCTTGCGTTACATACAGGAGGACCTGGGGGATGACCAGCTCTACAAGATGGTCTCCCAGGGAAGGGAGAGCGGGGAATACAGTCCTGAGGAGAGCAAGCTTCTGTGCGATGCCATGGCAATGCTCCCGAAGATCCAGTTCGAAGGGGCGAAGGGACTGGACTGGTCAGTCTGCTATCCTGAACCGGCCTTTAACGAGAGAATGATAATGTTTGACCTCAATTACTTCAAGTACTGTTTCCTGAAGGCTACGGGATTGGAGTTCAACGAGGTCAGGCTTCAGGAAGACTTCGAGCGCCTCCGTGATGATCTGATGCAGGACATGGGAGACACCTTCATGTGCAGGGACTTCCAGGCCAGGAACGTTATGGTTAAGGACGGAGAGCCCTATTTCATAGATTTTCAGGGTGGCAGAAAAGGACCGGTTTACTATGATGTGGCTTCTTTCATCTGGCAGGCCCGTTCCCGCTACCCTGAGAAGCTCCGTAAGGAGATGGTCCGGACCTATCTTGAGGCTTTGAAGGAATATGTTCCTGTCCATGAAGAACATTTCCATGAGAGACTGAGGCTGTTCGTTCTGTTCCGTACGCTTCAAGTCCTTGGTGCCTACGGATTCAGGGGGTATTTTGAAAAGAAACCCCACTTCCTGGCAAGTGTACCCTTCGCCTTGAGCAATCTTCGCCGTCTTCTTAAAAAACCTTTTGCAGATTACCCTTATCTTAACGGAATCCTTACCAAACTGACCACGATGGCCCAGTTCAACAACATCGTTGAGGACAAGCGTCTGGAAGTCAGTATCTACAGTTTTGCCTACAAGAAAGGCATTCCGGTGGATAATTCCGGAAATGGGGGAGGATACGTTTTCGATTGCAGGGCAATCAATAATCCGGGGAAGTTCGAGTACTACAGGCAGTTTACGGGACTCGATCGGGAAGTTATAAAGTTCCTGGAGGATGACGGAGGCATAACGAAATTCCTGGACAATGTCTATTCTATGGTTGACAACCATGTCAAGTGTTTCATGGAGAGAAAGTTCACCCATCTTCAGGTGTGCTTCGGCTGTACCGGGGGACAGCATCGCTCAGTCTATTGCGCAGAACATCTGGCCAACCACCTTTCTGAGAAATACGACATTAAGATAACGATTACCCACCGTGAGCTTGACATTGAGAAAATCCTCTAGATGAAAGCCTTGATCTTCGCAGCCGGCCTGGGTACCAGGCTGAAGCCATACACGGACACAATGCCCAAGGCACTTGTTCCTGTTGGAGGCAAGCCTCTTCTGTACCATGTGGTGATGAAACTGAAGGCGGCTGGATTTGACGAACTCGTGATCAATGTCCACCATTTCCCGGATTCAATAATCGGCTATGTCCATGATCAGAAGGATTTCGGGATGAAGGTTTCCTTCTCCGATGAGCGTGATTTACTGCGTGAGACGGGGGGCGGAATCCTTTATGCACGCAAAAAGCTGGAGGGAGCCCCATTCCTTGTCCATAATGTGGACATCCTGTCGGATCTGGACATCGGATGGTTCCTTTCCCAGGCGGATCCGGATGCCGTGGCCAACATCCTCGTCAGCGACAGGAAGACTCAACGCTACCTTCTTTTTGACGAGAGCATGAGGATGGTCGGTTGGACGAATGTTGCTACCGGAGAGGTCCGGACCCCGTTCACGGGGCTCGATCCGGGCAAGTGCCGGAGGTTGGCTTTTTCCGGAGTGCATTTGATTTCTGACAGAATATTCACTATATTTGATGAAGACGGATGGGAAGGGAAGTTCTCGATCATGGACTTCTACATAAAGGAGTGTGCGAAGCGGATTATTCATGGCATACTGCCTGAAAGCCTGAAGCTTATGGATGTAGGGAAGGTCGAGACGTTAAAGGATGCCGGGACTTTTATTTCAACCATCAAATAGTATCTCATTATGGCTAGTTTAATGAAAGAGTTCAAGGACTTTGCAATGAAAGGCAATGTCATTGACATGG
>CAMHFA010000196.1 GCA_946184255.1 uncultured Bacteroidales bacterium | reverse complement strand
GAACGCCACTGGTGGCCGTAAACAGGACCGAGGTCCCCGTTTTCATCAGCCCACTCGTCCCAGATGGTGACTCCGTGATCCTTAAGGTATTTGATGTTTGTATCTCCAGAAATGAACCACAGAAGTTCATGAATAATTGATTTCAAATGAACCTTCTTCGTGGTCAGGAGAGGGAAGCCTTCCGAAAGGTCAAACCTCATCTGGTGTCCGAAGACGGACTTGGTACCGACGCCGGTGCGGTCGTGTTTGACCACACCTTCGTCCATGATCCGTTTCAATAGGTCGAGGTACTGTTTCATGCCACTGAGAACTGCCAGATTATTGCTTCTTCGTAGTCTTCCCCGGGCTTCAGAACCGTGGTAGGATAGTCCGGTTTATTTGGAGAATCCGGGCAGTGCTGGCACTCGATTGCAACTCCTTCGTAATCAAAATAGCTGCGTCCGCATTTTGCGACAGGACTTCCGGCCAGCCAGTTCCCGGTGTAAATCTGGACTGCGGGCTGGGTGGTGAAGACCTCCAGCAGACGACCGCTCTCAGGAGCATAAAGCTTAGCTGCGGCCTGAAGTTGCCCAGGCTCATAACCGTTGATCATCCAGCAGTTGTCATAACCCTTTCCATAATTCAATGCGGGGAAGTCTTCTTTGATCTCGGCTCCGATTTTCTTGAACTCCTGGAAGTCCATGGGGGTACCGGCAACCGGATCAGGTTCTCCGACGGGTATGAGGGTATCGTCTGTCGGAAGATAAACGGATGCGTTGAGCTTCAATTCATGACCCAGGATGTCGCCGTTACCTTCGCCGTTGAGGTTGAAGTAGGCATGGTTGGTAAGATTGACAACAGTATCCTTGTCGGTTCTCGCCGTAAGGAAAAGCTTAAGTGCGTTGTCCTCACTCCACTCGTAACGGGCGACCACTTTCAGATTGCCGGGATAGCCGGCTTCCCCGTCTTCCGAGAAATACATGAATTCTACAGCATCTCCTTCGATCCTGCTTTCCCAAACCTTGTTCTGGAAGCCGGCGGGACCTCCGTGAAGATGATTGGGGCCGTTGTTTATAGGAAGGGTATATTCAACTCCGTTGAGTGTGAATTTGCCCAATGCTATCCTGTTGGCGAAACGACCGGGGCATTTTCCTGCGCAAGGACCGTCTGCGAAGTAACTCATCGGATCGGGATATCCGAGGACCACGTCTGCCAGTTTGCCGTCCTTGTCAGGAACAACGATGGAGACAATGCCGGCACCTACACTGGAAAGACGCACGAATGCACCTTTCTCGTTTTGGATGGTGTAGAGGAGTATTTCCTCTCCGCAGGGGGTCTTTCCCCAGATTTCCTTATTGATTTTCATATCTTCAATGTTTTTGAATATTCTGCAGGTAAATAACAGCCTTATCTGTAGGGGCATCCTTCATAATAACGTCCTTGTCCTCGTTCAAGACATAGAGAGACGGTATCCCCCGGACATTGTAGGTAAGGTCCTGGCGGATGGCAAAATCCTGGTCATATCCATTGTACCATTCGGTCGGATATTCCTTTGCCAAAGCCTGCCATTTCTCCCTTTCAAGGTCGATATAGACATTGACGACCGCGAGTGTCCCGTTTTTCACCAACCCAGGAATGATTGCATTCGTTTGCAAGGTCTCTATAACCTCGTGACATGCGTCACAGCCGGGATTGGTAAACATGAGAAGGGTGAATGGGGCCTTGATGCCGTACAGGTTGTGCATCCGTCCTCCAAGGTCTGTGAATGAAAAGTCTGCCGCCCTGGTGCCAACCTGATTGAGTGAGCACATCCTTGCATCATGGGAATATGCTGGTTTCAAGTCTTCAGAGACCAACTCGGAAGCGGCCAGACCCTCAACAAAAGGCAGGTATAGGTCCTCGTCTCGGACAGGGGAATTAGGATCGTAAAGATACTTCGGAACCATCTTCTCAAAAAAGGATAAAGCATTTGAAGAAGGATGGGCGGCCGAGTACTCTTCGATTTTGTTGAAAAGGTTTCCGACTTCCTTTTTGGCAAAATCCCTGGTACACTTTTCCTCAAGCAAGGTAATGTACATGCCGAGGCCCTTTTCTACATCGTCTGGAACAACCCCGTTTACATGGGACGAGTCACAAAGGTAATCCCCCTCAAGGAAGTTGTCCCAATAATGGGAAACCTTGTACTCGATTATCTTGGCCTGATCTGTAATGATTGAAGGTGCGGAAGGAATGGGGGGGAATGCCCTGGTTTCAAGCTGAGGCGCGTCCTTCCTGCCGCAAGATATAAGCGACAGGACAAATAACAAGCTGACTATGTGCCTCAAACAACCTTTCACGTCAAAAGACCATTCTTACAAATTTACTCAATCTTATCAAAAATCTGTATCTTCGTCTCCAGAAATGAGAAGATTCATCCTGCTGTTTTTCCTTTTGTGCGCCTGCACTTCTTTGAGGGCCCAGTTTTCCTTGTCAGGAAGCGATCCTTCAAGCGTCAGGTGGATGCAGATGAACACACCGGAATTCAAAATCATCTTTCCAGAAGGGGAAGACTCCCTTGCAAGGGTCTATGGGACCTGGCTCGAAAGGTCAAGGATAGGAGTGAGCCGCTCTTCCGGGCTTCTGATCGGGAAAGATTACAAGACCAGGATGCCTGTAATCCTCCACAGCTTCAACACGATTCCGAATGCCTCGGTCGTCTGGGCTCCAAAAAGGATGGACTTCTTCACCGCTCCCGACCCATATGATCCCACTCCGGTTCCATGGGAGAAATTACTTTCAATCCATGAGGGCAGGCATGCGGCGCAGATGCAGGCCGGCGTAGCAGGTCGCCACAAGGTGTTCAAATATCTCTCCGGGGAACTATTCTCAGGTGCTTTTGCAGGACTCTATCCTGGACCCGTCCTGCTCGAGGGAGACGCTGTGGTCACAGAAACTGCACTTACATCTTCGGGAAGGGGCCGGCAGGCTTCATTCCTGTCGTACATGATGCCTGCCTTCGAAAGTGGAGACTGGAGAGACTATTGGAGATGGTCCTACGGATCCCATAAGTATTACACTCCGGACTACTACAAAGTCGGGTACATGCTAGTCTCCGGAACTAGGGTATTCTTTGACGATCCTCTTTTTACAAAGGAATATTTTGACCGCACTTCAGGCCATGGGCTGTTTTTCAACCTTCAGAAAACGGTAAGGCAGGCTAGCGGCGTGAACTTTCCCCGAGCCTTCAAGACTATTCAGGAAGGCTACGCAAGTATCTGGACGGAAGAAGCGGCGGCAAGGGCTCCTTTCATGCCATCCTCTCAAGTCACTCCTGAGCCCTGGCGGCATTCAGCATACACCGGGTCGGTCATGGCTGGAAATGCCGGAGCATGGGCCGTCAGGAGCGGCCTTACCACCCCTCCAGCCTTGGTCAGGATAAG
>CAMHFA010000195.1 GCA_946184255.1 uncultured Bacteroidales bacterium | reverse complement strand
CTGGAACAGTTCCCATTCGATCGGTGCCGGCTTGGTGGCTGTCCTGTGTGGAACGGCAATCCTTCAGAAATTCGGTTACGAGGCCTGGCAGTGGTGTTTCTTCATTCCTGCTTTCCTGGCCATTCTCGGAGCATTCCTCCTGTTCTTCGGACTTAAGGACACTCCGGCCTCAGTCGGACTTCCCGATCCGGAGACCATGGATGAGAATGCACCCGTAAAGGTTGTTGAGAATGAGAGCCCGGAGTTTACCCAGCTTGCCTACAAGAGGCTCCTGAAACCGATGGTACTGAGGAATCCTGTCATCTGGGTACTGGCAATAGGCAATTTCTTCGTCTATGTGCTAAGGTTTACCGTGCTTGACTGGGGAGCCACTTTCCTCACCCAGGACAGGGGACTGAGCATCCAGACCGCATCATCTGTAGTCGCGGCTTCTGAGTTGGCAGGAGGTATTATAGGAACCCTTCTTGCCGGTTGGGCTACGGACAGGTTCTTCAAGAGCAAGGCGCACAGGACCTGCCTGATCGGTCTTGCCTGTGCGACGATCTGTTTCATCCTGTTCTGGCTTACTCCTAAGGAGATGAGCTGGGCGGCGATAACCTGCATCATCCTGGCCAGTTTCTTCATCTACATGCCTCAGGCGCTTGTGGGCATTGCCTGCTCCAACCTTGCCACCAAGAGGGTAGCCGCATCTGCCAACGGAATGGCTGGAATATTCGGTTACGCCAGCACAACTGTCTCTGGTCTTGCCTTTGGTATCCTGGCTGACAAGCTTGGTTGGAATTCAGTCTTCGAGGTCACAATCGCAATCGGAATCCTCGGAGTGATCCTTTTCGCTACGATCTGGAATGCTCCTGCCAACGGGTATGCCAAGGCTGAACCGATCCTGGCCGAGCTAAAGAGTGAATTAGACGCCAAAGAGGTCAAATAGTGGATCCTGAAAAGAGACTCGCCTCCCTGGACGTGCTTCGGGGATTGGATCTGTTCCTGCTTCTTGTGGCAGGACCGCTTATTCACACATTCCTGAGAATCAACACTTCACCTGTCTGGGACGGAGTCCGTAACCAGGTGTCGCATGTGTCGTGGGAGGGGTTTGTCCTGTGGGATATAATAATGCCTCTCTTCCTTTTTATGTCCGGAGCCACCATCCCGTTCTCCATGGCCAAGTACAGGGAAGGGGTGCTGCCCGGAAAGCAGTTCTACCTGAAACTCCTGCGGAGGTTTATCCTTCTTTTCTTCCTCGGGTGGATCGTTCAGGGAAACCTCTTGAACCTTGATTTCAAGACCTTCCATCCTTTTGCCAACACCCTTCAGGCCATTGCAGTGGGCTACGTCTTCACAGCCCTGGCTTTCGTGCATTTCGGAAGGAAAGGCCGCTGGTTTTTCGGTACTGCCTGCTTCCTGGCATATCTCCTGGCCTTCATCATTTTCGGCCACATGAACATAGATCCCCAGGACAACATCGCTATGGTAGTGGACAAAGCCATACTCGGAAGCCATAGGGATGGGGTGATATGGAATCCTGACGGTAGCTGGACCTGGAACGAAGGATACCAGTACACATGGATCCTCAGCAGCCTGAATTTCATAGTGACCGTCATGCTGGGTTGCTATGCAGGTGTCCTTCTTAAAGACCAGACATACCGTCCATCCTACAGGGCTATCCTCCTTGGAGGAGCCGGAGTCATGATGATAGTCCTCGGGCTCGCGATGGACTCTTTCTTCCCGATAATCAAGAAAATCTGGAGCAGCTCCATGACCCTCTACTCCGGGGGAATATGTTCCATCGCCCTCGCAGTGACTTATCTGATAGTCGATGTATGGGGATTAAAACGTGGGTGGGGCTGGCTCAAGTGCTTCGGCATGAACTCGATAACCGCATACTTCATTGGCGAGGCGGTTAATTTTTCATCTGTAAGCAGGTCGTTCCTACATGGATTCGAGCATCTTACCGGTGACTACTATCCTCTCGTCATCACCTCAGGGAATGTACTTATCCTCTTCCTGATCCTGTGGGTAATGTACCGGAAGGGTTTATTCCTTAAAGTCTAGAGATGGCATCCGATACTGAAAGTCATCCGTTCGAACCTTTCCTTCCCGAACATGCGAAGGTCCTGTTCCTGGGAAGTTTCCCTCCACAGCCCAGAAGGTGGAGCATGGAATTCTATTACCCCAATTTCATCAATGATTTCTGGAGGATAATCGGAATCATATTCTTTGATGACAAGGATCGTTTCGTCGATGTGGCCGTCAGGAAGTTCAAACTGCCGGAGATCGTCTCTTTCTGCAGAGAGGCGGGATTCGCCATGTATGACACTGCCACCGTAGTCAGGAGGATGAAGGACAATGCTTCCGACAAGTTCCTCGAGGTGGTTGAGCCGACTGATGTCGGAGCCTTGTTGAGGAAGATTCCTGAATGCAGGGCTGTCGTAACTACAGGGGAGAAGGCTGCTGAAACCTTATGTGCATTGTTCGGAGTCCCAGTCCCTCCTGTGAGTGGTTATTCTTCTTTCAAGCATGAAGGAAGGGTCTTGCGTCTTTACCGTATGCCTTCCACCTCAAGGGCCTATCCTTTGCCAATACAAAGAAAAGCCGACGCTTACCGCCGGCTTTTCGAAGAGTTGGGTATGTATTCCTGACAGGACTAATTGACTACGTTGAGAGTCGTCGTCCCAAAGACTGCATCGCCAAAACGGGAGTTTACAGTAATAGTGGCTTTTCCGACCTTCTTTGCATGTACATTGAAATCAAACTCACTATAGGAGTATGGTTCGCCTACAGTAGTATTGCTTGATTTGACTTCCCAATACGCAGCGTTTACATAAGAGTTTGCCGACTTGTTGTACACCCTGAATTTCACATAATCCTGAGTGGCGGAGCCTAGTTGATAGGTTACAGTGGAAGGAATGAGGCTTCCACTGTAGCGAGCTTCAAATTCGCCGACTGTGACCTTGGCAGTGCGGGTGAATGATCCGAAAGTCATCTTAACCGTTGCGGTTCCGGCCTTCACACCAGTCAGCTTCCATGCATTGAAAATTCCGGAAGGGGCACTAGAGGCTCCCAGATACGCGATTTCGGCCTTCACAACGCTTGGATCGGATGACGTTATCGAGAAACCTGAAGGCAGGTGGATCGTAATATCATTATTCCTGTCATAAGGAAGGTAGGTCATGGTCCCTCCTACTGAGAGGAGAATGGTGGCATTCTCATACAAGTTTCTATCTCCAACCATTATAGTGTAGTCCGGTTTGGGCCTGACAGTAAGCTGGAGGGTCTTGATGGTTTTCCCTTTGTAGGAGAAAGTAAGGACCGTCGTACCTTGGTAGTAGGCCTTGACAGTACTTTCTGTGTCGTTGTAGGCCATAAAATGTGCAACAGATGATTTTGATTGCATACATATATGACAATTAAATTTAA
>CAMHFA010000194.1 GCA_946184255.1 uncultured Bacteroidales bacterium | reverse complement strand
GTCGGCATAGGTTTCCTCGTGGGAAAGCAGAACGTTTATCTGAGGCTTTTCAGGAGCTATGTTCCTTATCAGTTCAGGAATTGTCCTGTACGAATCCGGACCCGCCACCAGGTCAACCTTCCCGGTTTCAGTGAGCTTGTCCTTGAGCCTTTCGGCCATGCATCCGACTATTCCGACCACCACTTCCGGCCTTCTCTCCTTCTGCTTGTGGAAGAGTTCTATTCGTCCCCAGATCCTCTGTTCGGCATTGTCCCGGACAGAACAGGTGTTGGCCAGGATAACGTCGGCCTCGTCCATCGACTCGGTACGCTTGTAACCTTCCTTGGCCATGATTGCGAATATCACTTCAGAATCTACCACGTTCATCTGGCAGCCGTAGGTCTCGATATAGATCTTTCTTTCCATCCTGGTACACTTGTTGTCGGACAAAGATAGGATTTTTCAACGAATAAGTATTTTTTCATATATTTGTAGAATAAGGTAAATATTGCCGCGATGAAATTGGCGAGGAAAATATTGATCTTTTTGATAGCTGTCCTGACCTTCTGTTCCATTGAAGGTTGCGAGGGCGTCTCAAAGATAAAGGACATCAAGGTAACCTCTTGTGGAGTTGAGAATTATTCGCTCAAGGGGCTGCGTTCGCTGGATGCCGTCCTTGCCATCGGGATAGACAATCCCGCCATGGCCTTCACGGTTACAGGATTGAGCGGCATCCTTAAATACATGGGAGAGGAAGTGGCTTTCTACACTGCCGACACGGTCCATGTGGACAAGCAGAGCAGCAAGGTCTATGAACTCCCGTGCAGTGCCACCCTGTCGGAGAATATAAGTCTCATGCAGGCCCTTCAGTTTGCCAGGAAAGGGTCTCTGGAAGGCTTTACCACTGACATCGAGGCGAAGGTTAAACTTAGGAACGGTGCAGGGAAGACCTTGAAATTCAAGGACCTGGACCTTCAGGAAATGGCGGAGAGACAATGAGAAGGATAATCGTTACGGCATTTGTGGCATGCCTTATGGTTTTTTCCATGGCTGCCCAGACCGAATCCTCCCCGGGCGGTGGCCCGGCACTGGATTCAACCCTTGTGGGGAAGAACATATTCAGTATCCTGCCGTCTAAGGACAAGGGTGCAAAGGCTGATATCACTGTTCATCAGTCGCAGAACATACTGAAAGCTTTGAACAACCAGATTGCCTCCAACTCTTCCAGGAAGATGTCAGGCTATCGGGTCAGGATATTCAATGACAACAAGCAGACTTCCCGCAGTGCTTCCGAGGCGGCGATGAACCGCTTCAAGGGCATGTATCCGGGAATAGCCGCCTACAGGACATATTCCAATCCCTTCTTCAAGGTAACGGTGGGGGACTTCCGCACCAAGTCGGAAGCCATGCAGCTTCTCCAGCAGATAAAGGGCTCCTTCCCGTCCGCCTTCATTGTGAAGGAATCCTCAATCAACTATCCCCCGGTGGGGTCAATCTATTAGGAATATGCTGAAGCAAGGTCTCGAACTCAAACAGACACAGAAGCTTTCGCCTCTCCAGATCCAGACTATCAAGCTGATAGAGCTGCCTATCCAGGAGCTTGAGCAGCGTGTCAAGGCAGAGTTGGAGGAGAATCCCGTGCTCGACGATTCTCCCGCTCCGGACAAGGAAGACAGGGACGATGAGCCTAAGGATGTCTCCATAGACGAGATCGATGAGAATGATCCCATCCCGTCGTACAAGCTTCGGGTCAATAATTACGGCAAGGACGAGCGTCCCCAGTACAATACGTTCTCAGTGAAGGAAAGTTTCACCCAGAGCCTTATGGAGCAGCTGGGCTACCGTAACCTTTCCAGGCATGACCATGATGTGGCTGCTTTCATCATCGGCAGCCTTGACGAAGACGGCTATCTCAGGAGGGATGTCGAGAGCATAGTTGACGACCTGGCGTTCAGGGCCAATATCCAGTCCGATCCGGAAGAGGTCCTGAGGATCCTTAAGATTATCCAGGAATTCGAGCCGGTGGGAGTTGGTGCCCGTGACTTAAGGGAGTGCCTTATTCTCCAGCTTCGCTCCCAGAAGCAGACAAGGGAGGTGCAGCTTGCTGAGACAGTCCTGACCGACTATTTCCAGGAGTTCTCAAACAAGCATTTCCAGAAGATCATTACAAAGCTTGGACTCAGCGAGGACGACATGAAGGCAGTGATCTCCAGGATCGTGAAGCTCAATCCCGCTCCTGGTGGACAGATCGATGACTCTTACAATGACCAAGCACAACAGATAGTCCCTGACTTCGTGCTGGACATTGAAGACGGGGACCTTAAACTGACTATGCCACGGTTTTCCATACCTGAGATAAGGGTTAACCGGAAATATGCCGAACTCCTAGCCGATGCCCAGGGATCGACTGACAGGCAGCAGAAAGAAGCGGCTACATTCGTGAAGCAGAAACTGGATTCCGCCAAATGGTTCGTGGAAGCTCTAAAACAGCGCCACAACACGCTTGAGAGTACCATGAAGGCCATCCTGGACTACCAGCATGAGTATTTTCTTGATGGTGATGAATCCCATCTGCGTCCCATGGTTCTTAAGGACATCGCGGAGGTGACAGGCTTCGACATCTCAACCATCTCCAGAGTAGTCAACAGCAAGTACATAGAGACTCATTTCGGAATCTTCCCCCTGAAGTATTTCTTCTCGGAAGGCCTTGAGAATCAGGAAGGTGAAGAAGTTTCCACCCGGGAACTGAAGATGGCCCTGAGGGAATGTGTGGATTCCGAGGACAAGAGAAAACCCCTTACTGACGACCAGCTGGTTGCCGAAATGAACAAGAGGGGTTACAAGGTCGCACGACGTACCATTGCCAAGTACCGCGACCAGCTTGACATTCCTAAGGCAAGACTCCGTAAGGAATTATAGGTTCAACTTGGCTCCGAAAGCCAGGTCGCCCGCGTCCCCAAGACCCGGGATGATGAATGATTTGCTTGTCAGTTCCTCATCCACGGCAGCCGTCCACAGGCAGGTGTTCTCAGGGAGTCTCTTCTGAAGATACTCAATGGCGTAGATGCTGGAGATTGGGCTGATGAAATGGGTATGTAACGGGTCTCCACCCTCGTCCACCAGCCTGTTGTAAGCTATTTCCATAGATGCTCCGGTTGCGATCATGGTGTCGGAGACGATCAGGATCTTGCCGTTGAGGTTCGGGCAGGAGCAGTACTCTATAGCGATGTGGAAGTCATCTCCCTTGTCATATTTCCTGAAGGCGGCGATGAATGCACTTTCAGCATTGTCGAAAATGTCCAGTATTCCTTTGTGGATAGGAAGACCGGCCCTCAGGATAGTTGCTGCAACGATCTTGGAATCGCAGGTGCAGACGTTGGCAGTGGCCAGAGGAGTCGAGATTTCCCTCGGTGAGTAAACCAGCACCTTGCTGAGTTCGTAAGCGAAAATCT
>CAMHFA010000193.1 GCA_946184255.1 uncultured Bacteroidales bacterium | reverse complement strand
CCGGATGCCAGGAAATCATCCACGGCACCCTCATGTACGACGTGGACCTGGAAACACTGACCCACGTCCTGGACACCCCGGAATCGAAGCTTCAGGCCAAAGGAATAGGTTCCGTCAGAAGCAGGGTTGCAAATCTCAAAGAATATCTTCCCGGCGTCAGTACTCTGGACGAACTACAGGCCGCTCTTCAGAAGATACTTGCCGATGGTGACAGGATTATCGAACTGTCCGAAGACCAGCTCTCGGAAGTACAAAAGATGGCTGATGAAAAGTTCGCAACCTGGGATTTCATCTACGGCCGCTCCCGGCAGACCGGATTCGTCCGGAAGGCCAAATTACCCTGCGGTACGGTTGAGGCTGACATCAGCCTGGACCGCGGTTTGATTACCGGAATTTCCTTCACTGGAGACTTCCTGTTCGACGAACCTGTGACGGAGTTGGAATCGAAACTGACAGGTTGCCGATTCGAGCGTGAAGCCCTTGCCTGCGTCCTGGATGATGCCACCGTCTCACGCTGCTTCCGAGGCACCACTTCCGCAACTATTCTTGATTTGTTACTGCATTAAGCTTTTCCCAACCTTTCAGACAGTTTCTCCGTCTAACATATGTAACCGCCCTGATTGCGGTAATTGTTAATTACAAATTTCAATACTATGATGGAAGACATTATCCTCCCCCTTTTCATGTGCGTAGTAATGCCGATTGCTATCGTCTGGCTGGTAATGAGAACAAAACTGAACGAAACCAACAAGATGGCCGAAATAATGCTGAAGGCAATCGAGACGGGCACACCTTTAGACCATGACCTCTTTAAAACACAAACTCAAACCTTCAGGAAGAAGAGCATCAAGGAAAGACTTCTTGGTTATTTGACGGCGGCCTGCATCCTTATCGGCTTGGGATTATGCTTAATCATTCTCGGTATAATTTTCTGTCTTGTAAACAATTATACTTATGAAACCGGGCCATCGGTAATGATTCTGTTACCGTACTTTGGGGGAATTCTGTTTGCTGTTGGAGCCGCACTGCTTGTAGTTTACTTTATCAGAAAAAAAACTCTTTCCAAGGAGATTGAGGAAGAGGAGAAAGCACTGGAGACGCCAAAGGAACAATGACTGAGGAGCGGTTCATCGACCTGGTAAAAGTGGAGCAGGAACCCCTGAGACGGTTCCTGCTCGCTCTATGCTGCGGCGATTCTTCCCTGGCCGATGACATCGCCCAAGATTCTCTTGTGAGGGCCTACGTGGCTTCGGGATCTTTCATGGGGCTATCCTCATTCCGCACCTGGCTCTTCAGGATTGCCTACAACTGCTATGTTGACCATCGCAGGAAGAAGCATCCCGGACTAGCCCCAATCGATGGAAATGAAGCATTAAACCTTGAAGACAGGAACACCTCCGATGCATCTTTCCGGTACCAGCAACTCTATCAAGCCTTGGACCGGCTTTCTGAGAATGAAAGGACTGCCATCATCCTGTTCTATTTCGAAGACCGGAGCATAAAGGAAATCGCATCAATCCTTGGCATCCCCGCGGGGACAGTCAAATATCATCTCTCAATCGGAAGATCACATCTTAAAGAGCATATAAGCCTATGAATGATATTGAATTGGAGATACTTCTCCGGGAAAACAGACCGGCTGTCAAGGACGATCCGGCATTCCTGCTGGAAGTCAGGCAAAGGCTGAATGCTGTTGAAGGAATCAAGAATGAGGTTGACCGTCAAAGGAGGCTAAGACACATCGCCCTGACAGTCACCCTGCTCTTAGGTATGGTGGCAGGGTGCCTCATCTCTGCATTCATTCTCATTGCCCCAATGGACAGCATACGTACGTTCGTTGGAGAATGGAATCTGTACATCGCAATCGCCGCTTCAATCTCAATTACATTGATATCTGTTTTCCTTGGTGGCAATTCTCTATTGAATATTAAGAAGTTACGATTATAAGATACTTACAGAAAACGAGTAGTCTGTTTGACTACTCGCTTTCCATATTATTTTAGAATTAAGCTGTTACAAAAAACAGCATTAAAGCTGGTCGGCGTGGCTGAGAAGATACTCCTCTGCCTCGATGTTCCAGAGGCCGTTGTTCGCCTTGCAGAGACGGTCGAGTTCGGCATAGACCGGATTGGTCCTTCCCTTTTCCTCAAACTCTGTAATGGCAGTCAGAGGCATCTCAACATGTGTGTAGATCAGTTTCTTACCACCCTTGATTTCGGGGAGATGAAGGGTTGTCTCAGGGACAACGTTGAGTCCACCGATGTGAGTCACAAGACCGGCAGGATCCATTCCCTTGCCCATGAGGTCCAGGGCCTCCTTCATGTCCTCGGTGTTGCCACCGCTGGTGCCTACTATGTGGGTGGCAGCATAATGGACATTGTAGAAATTGAGAGGGGCCTTGAAATCAGCCTTGCTCGGACCGGAGAAGAAATTAAGACAACCGTCCTGACCGAGGATATCGTCTCCCTGCTCCACTACGGAAGGGACAGGTGCCATGACCACGACTTCGTCGTAGCCGGTTCCTCCGGTGATCTCACGCAGGAATGCAGCAGGATTCTCGACAGTGCCTGTGTTGACATAACGGAGATCGACTCCCCTTGATGCAGCATATTCCTTCGTGTAAAGGGATGCAGCCCTGTCCAGACGGGCCTGGTCAATGTCAGTAACCACGAAGAGCGAAGGGCGACGGTCTTCACGATGAAGGACATAGTTGATCATCGCAAGACCCATGGGTCCGACACCTGCGAGCAGAGCCATCTTTCCTCCATCCTTGATCTCCATCTGATGGACATAGGATCCAGGGGTGGTATGGTAGCATGCGTGCATCGCACCGATGACACAGGACAGGGGCTCGCTCAATGAAGCAGGATAGAATCCAGGGCCGTTGTATGGCAACAGGCAGCCCTGCTCCATCACCTCGGCAGGAATGATGATATAAGTCGCATCTCCTCCGGCATATTTGTAAGAATAACCGGGAGAAGAAAGCACACCGACCGGGCCTCCGGGATAGTTGATGGCAGGCTGGATGGAGAACTTGTCTCCGGGCTTGAACTGGTCCTTCCATTTCGAACCGACTTTCTCAATGACTCCTGCGAACTCGTGACCGATGATCGTAGGATTCTCTGCGATGTCATTGGGGACCCTCTTGTGGTCCGTTCCCTGATGGGAGGATTTATAGGACGACATGCAGATGCTGTCGCTTACGACCTTTGCGAGGATCTCATCTTCCTTCATCTCAGGAAGTTCGAACTCCTCAAGCCTCAGGTCTTCCTTGCCGTAAAGGCGTACCGCTTTTGTCTTCATATTGTTCTAAAAATAGTCATCTTTTACTCTCGCTGCGAGACATCTCTCTCTGGAACCGTCTCGCTCCGCTCGACCCCACCGCTCGCTTCACTTCGTTCCGCTCCGGTCCCCCCTCTTAACGTGCCGAG
>CAMHFA010000192.1 GCA_946184255.1 uncultured Bacteroidales bacterium | reverse complement strand
ATGGTAGGAGTGCCATTCTCCAGGGAAGAGGAGGAACATCATTCCACTCTCGACATTGATGGCCTTATTCCTTCCAAGAGTCTCGCAATAGAACTTACCCCGTCCCTGAGTAATGTAGAGGAGTTGGTACTCCTGAAGTACCCTTCCGCTGTCAGTAGTGAAAATGTATCTGGATGGGTGGTTCCTGGGGGGATAATCCATTCCGGCGCCTATTTCTTGGAAACCGGCTGAATTTACGGCCGTGCCCCATTTGAGATCGACCGGATTTACTGCCAAATATTTGAGGTGTACGGAATCCATTCCCGGGAAATAATAGTGATTCTGGCACAAAGATATGAAAAAATCTTAATCAAAAATCCAAGTCGTAATGTCAGAATCTTCAGCTCTACACAAATTAAAAATGGAGAAATTTGTAAAAGACCAATCAGCCACATTTATGAATTTTCTAGCATTCGATCTGGGAGCGACAAGCGGAAGGGCCATCCTCGGCTGTATCGATGGAGGCAGGCTTGATTCCGAAGAGATTTATCGTTTCCCCAATGCCGTAAAGGAAGACGGCGGAAAGTATTATTGGGACATATATTCCTTGTTCGGACACTTCAAGGCTGCCTTGAAAGAAGTCGCTTCCAAGGGAGTGAAAATTGAGTCAATAGGAATTGACACCTGGGGAGTGGACTTCGGGTGCATCGGCCCTGACGGTTCAATCCTGGGTCTTCCCCGTGCTTATCGCGACCCCTATACAGATGGTATTCCTGAGGAGGTGTTCCGGATCATTCCAAAGAAAGAGCTTTACGGAGTGACCGGCACCCAGATTATGAATTTCAACTCGATATTCCAGATCTATGCCCAGCATAAGGATCCTGATGCCCCTATTCACAAAGCTGAAGAGATCCTTTTCATGCCGGACCTTCTGGCCTATATGCTCACCGGTGAAAGGGTCTGCGAGTACACCGATGCCTCCACTTCCGGCCTGATCGACCCGAGGACAAGGGATTTCGACCGCAGCCTGCTTGTGCGTCTCGGCATTGATCCCAAGATCCTGAGACCGATTGTACAGCCTGGTACCAGGGTCGGGATGCTGAAGAAGGAAATCTGTGAAGAGACAGGCATGGAACCAGTTCCTGTAATAGCCGTCGCAGGACATGACACTGCGTCTGCGATAGCAGCAGTTCCCGCTGAAAATGAACATTTCGCCTACCTCAGCAGCGGAACCTGGAGCCTCATGGGTATCGAGTCTCCCGTACCGGTCATCGATGACAAGTCCTATGAATATAATGTCACCAACGAGGGCGGTATCGAGGGCACTACTAGGTTCCTGAAGAACATTACCGGAATGTGGCTTCTCGAGCAGAGCCGCAAGACCTGGGCCTCGGAAGGACGTGAATATAATTACGCCCAGATTGAAGGCCTAGGCAGGGAGGCGATTGACTTCCCGTCCACCATAGATCCTGATGATCCACGTTTTGCGGCCCCCAAGGACATGGATGCAGAAATCAAGGCAGCCCTTGCCGAATCCGGACAGAAAGTACCTGAGAATGATGCCGAGATGATAAGCTGCATTTACCACAGTCTTACCAAGAAGTATAAGGATGTGATAACGATGCTACAGGGTTTTGCTTCATTCACCATAGACAAGCTTCATGTGATAGGTGGAGGTTCGGCGAACAAACTGATGAGCCAGTTGACCGCTGACACCCTTGGAATACCTGTCGTTGCCGGACCGGTCGAAGGTACAGCCATCGGTAACATAATGATGCAGGCTAAGGTGGCCGGACTTGTGAAAGACCGCTGGGAGATGCGCCGTATCATCTCCAATTCCATAGAGACCAAGACTTATTATCCAAACAATCAATAATAAAACAAATATGAACGAGAATCAGATTTTGAAGGCCTATGAGTTGGCCAAAGAGCGCTATGCTGCAATAGGCGTCGATACCGACAAGGCGGTTGAACAGCTGGAGAAGCAGCAGATTTCACTCCATTGCTGGCAGACTGACGATGTGATGGGATTTGAGAGCGCTGCCGGTCTCTCAGGTGGTATCCAGACCACAGGCAACTATCCTGGACGAGCCCGAAACATCGATGAGGTCCGCGCTGATCTTGAGTTTGTGAAGACCCTGCTTGCCGGTAATCACCGTGTAAACCTCCATGAGATCTATGGTGACTTTGGTGGAAAGTTTATCGACCGCGACCAGGTGGGCGTAGAGCAGTTCCAGAGCTGGATCGAGTGGGCTAAGGAGAACAATTTCAAGCTTGATTTCAACTCCACCTCTTTCGGCCATCCCAAGAGCGGTGACCTCAGCCTCGCAAATCCGGATCCTGCCATCCGTGAGTTCTGGATCGAGCATACCAAGCGTTGCCGCCGCATAGCCGACGCAATGGGAAAGGCCCAGAATGATCCCTGCATCATGAACATCTGGGTCCATGACGGGCAGAAGGACTACACAGTCAACCGCAAGAAATACCGTGAGATCCTGGCAGACTCCCTGGATGAGATCCTCAAGGAAGACCTTCCTGGAATGAAGAGTTGCGTCGAGGCCAAACTGTTCGGTATCGGACTCGAGAGCTACACTGTCGGCTCTATGGATTTCTTCGAGGGCTACTGTGCTTCCCGCAAGGTGATCTATACCCTGGACACAGGTCACTACGAGCCTACCGAGAACGTAGCTGACAAGGTCTCATCCCTGCTTCTCTACGTCCCTGAACTCATGCTTCATGTAAGCCGTCCTGTCCGCTGGGACTCCGACCATGTGACCATCATGAATGACATGACCCTTGATTTCTTCAAGGAGCTTGTACGCAGCGATGCCCTGCACCGCGCTCATGTCGGTTTGGATTATTTCGATGCTTCCATCAACAGGATCGGTGCCTACATCATTGGTACCAGGGCCACACAGAAGTGCATCCTGAGTGCACTGCTCGAGCCTCTCGCAAAACTACGCGAGTACGAGGCCGAAGGCAAGGGCTTCCAGAAGCTCGCCCTTCTTGAGGAGGCAAAGACCCTTCCGTTCGGAGCCGTGTTCGATTACTTCAACTTCAAGAACGGTGTTCCCGTTGGCGAGGAGTTCATTCCTTGCATCGAGAAGTACGAGAAGGAAGTCACATCCAAGAGGTAGTCCTCTTATTCGGAAAGTAAGGATTCGATGGATTCGATGAGGATGTGAATGACCTTGATATGGATTTCCTGGTGGCGAGGAGTTCATTCCTTTCATCGAGAAGTACGAGAAGGAAGTCACATCCAAGAGGTAGTACTTCCGAAGGAGATACTCTTATTCGGAAAGCAAGGCTTCGATGGATTCGATAAGGATGTGAATGACCTTGATATGGATTTCCTGGATGCGGTCGGAATGAGGTGCATCCGGAGCCATTACAGCAACATCGGAAAGGGCGGACAATGTCTGCCCTTTCTTTGATGTCAGGGCAACGACCTTCATGC
>CAMHFA010000191.1 GCA_946184255.1 uncultured Bacteroidales bacterium | reverse complement strand
CAAGCAGGAACCAGCCAGCAATGGCAGCGCATGGTGGCGCAAGGGTCATAAGAAGCTGTCCGAACCGCGGGCCGATTGCAATGTAGCAATTGAAAAGGCAGAAGTCTCCGAATACATAACCCACGAGAGCGGACAATGAAAGCCATAGCCAGGCCTTTCCATCAGCAAATGCAGGGTAGGGATGGCCTGTAGTCACCCACAGAAGTATTCCGAGAAAGGCAGTGGCGAGAGCGAGGCGGATTACGTTCGTTACCATAGAACCAATCCGCCTGCTCGCCTTGTCGGCGAACCAGGCGGAAAAGGTCCATGATACCGCTACGATGAGCGAAATGATTTCGCCTATGTGATTCATTGAGACGAGAATGAGGCCTTAGCCTACATCAGGTCGAGGGAGCGGAGGTACTCAACGCTCTTGGCAACGCCCTGGAGACGGTTGAGACCCATGCTGGGCTCATCCTGCTCGACGCAAAGCCACTGGGCACCAACCTCCATGGATTTGAGGATAACCTTCTCCATGTCGACCTGGCCGCATCCGAGGGGACGGTACTCGAAGGAACCGCCTTCGTCCTTCATGGAATTGTCGGTGGAAATACCGATAAGGGCGTAAGGAGCTGAGCTGAGATGGCCTTCAAGCTTGTAATCCTTGAGGTGAACAACAGGAACTCCACCCTTGTACCTCTCGAGAGTCTCGCAGATGTCCTGGCCGGCATAGTCGCACCAGCAGACATCGAGCTCGTTCTGGAGGTTCTCGCGGGCATTGCTGCTGAAGATCGCGTCATAGCCGAGAGTGCCGTCAGGCAGGTTTACGAACTCGAAATCATGGTTGTGGTAAAGCAGCTGGAAGCCCGCTTCACGTACCTTTGCACCGATTTCTCCCAGTTTTGCGACAGTCTGCTTGAACTGCTCGGGATCGATTCCGGGACGGCTTGCTTCGTCCATGTACGGGAAGACGATGTACTGGACACCAAGGACGGTGTTCTCCTCGATAACCTTGTCAACATCGTCAATCATCTGCTGGAAGGGAACGTGGTTTGAGAACGGGATTAGACCGAGCTCAGTGCACCAGCGTTTTACCTGAGCCACTGAATTGCCGTAGTACTCACCGTAGAATTCAACTCCGGCGTAGCCCATTTCACGGATCTGCTTCAGGGTACCGTAGAAATCGGCCTCGAGATCCGTGCGGACGCTGTATAACTGGACTCCTACAGGGAGTTTTTTGGGAAACTTGGTGACTTCAGGTGCTTTTTTGCCAGCACAACCGGCAAGGAGAAGGACGGCCAGAACCGCGCCCATCAAATACTTGAAAATGCTCTTGTTCATGTTATTAGGGTAATTTGTTCAAATATACGTCTTTTGTCTGAATAATCCTTGTAATGAATCATTTTACCGCTGCCTGTCCTTGAGTTTGCGGACAGGGTCGCAGGTAAGGCCGATTCCCAACTTATTGAATGTCTTGCGGTCAACCTCGCTGAGCATAACTGTAGAGTGGACCTGGGCTCCTGCAAGGTTCGGCAACTGGTCAAGGGCCATCTTGCAATTCTCGTCGATCAGGCTCATCATTGAGATGGCAACCAGCACTTCATCAGTATGGAGGCGTGGATTCCTGCCGTGAAGATAAGTGACCTTGGTCTTCTGGATAGGCTCTATCATCGTTTGAGGAATCAGTTTGACATTATGGGCTATTCCTGCAAGATGCTTGAGTGCATTGAGAAGGAGGGCGGCGCTGGGGCCGAGAAGGGAACTGGTCTCTGCGGTGAGTATGGTCCCGTCGTTAAGCTCGATGGCAGCGGTAGCTGAACTGGACCGGTCAAGGCGTTCCTTCGCCGCCACAGTGCTTTTCCTGTACGCTGTTGTGATCTTCGCCTTCTTCATCAATAGCACGAGCTTGTTGACTTCGGCCTCGGTCGCCTTTCCATCTGCAAAATTGCAAAGAGCTGTGTAATAGCGCCGTATGATTTCCTGAAGGGAAGCTTCCTTGCAGACCTCGTCATCGCTGATGCAGAATCCCACCATATTCACGCCCATGTCGGTCGGAGACTTGTAAGGAGTCGATCCGTAGATGTCGTCGAACAAGGCGTTCATTACCGGGAATATCTCCACGTCGCGGTTGTAGTTTACAGCAGTTTTCCCGTAGGCGTCCAGATGGAAAGGGTCGATCATGTTGACATCCTCCAGGTCTGCCGTTGCGGCTTCATATGCCAGGTTTACCGGGTGAGTGAGTGGCAGGTTCCAGATAGGGAAAGTCTCGAACTTAGCGTAACCTGCCTTGATGCCTCTTTTGTTCTCCTGATAGAGTTGGCTGAGGCAGACCGCCATCTTTCCGCTTCCTGGCCCGGGTGCGGTAACCACAACAAGAGGCTTCGTCGTTTCAACATAGTCATTCTTGCCGAATCCTTCCTCCGAGTCGATAAGTGCAACGTTGTGTGGGTAGCCTTCTATGGTGTGGTGGTAATATACCTTGATTCCCATATTCTCAAGGCGCTTTCTGTAAGCCTCGGCACTGGCCTGGCCGTTGAAGTGGGTGATAACGACGCTGTTGACTTTGAGCCCCCTTTCCATGAACTCATCCCTGAGACGGAGCACGTCCACGTCATAGGTGATTCCGAGATCACTCCTGATCTTGTTCTTTTCGATGTCGACAGCGCTGATGACTATGATAATCTCCGCGTCATCTTTCATCTGCATGAGCATCTTGAGTTTACTGTCCGGTTCAAAGCCAGGAAGCACCCGGCTTGCGTGGTAATCGTCGAACAGTTTGCCGCCGAATTCCATGTAAAGCTTGTCGCCGAAAGTGGCGATACGCTGCTTGATGTGCTCAGATTGGATCTTGAGGTATTTGTCGTTGTCGAACCCGTATTTCATAAGAGACTTGATTTGAATACGGGTTACAAAAATAACGTTTAGAAGTCGAATTCTAAAATTTATTTTGCCCTGTCCTAAAAGAAAATTCCCTTGACCAGGAACCAGATAACGGGAACCAGGAGGGCAGGAAGGTAATTAAGGGTCTTGCAGTCCTTTATGTTAAGGATAGAAAGGCCTGATGAGATGATGAGGACACCTCCGACAATTGCCAGTTCGTTGACCAGGGTGCCTTGCAGAAGGGGACTGGAGGAGGCCAGGGTGGCGATGAGGTAGAACATTCCCTGCCAGAGGAAAAGGATGGGCGCTGCCAGTATGATTCCTATTCCGTAAGTTGTGGCGAACACCATCGAGGTAACCAGGTCAAGGGTCGAGTTTGTGAACAGGAAGGTATTGTCTCCCTGGAGAGCGCTGAGGACTGGTCCTACAATGGAAAAAGTGCCTATACAGAATAGCAGGCAGGCTGATATCAGGCCCTGGGCGAATGATTCCCCTCCGAATCGTGAAACGAGCCTCTTTGTCCTTCCGTCAATGTCTAGGGCAGTACCGACAATCCCGCCGATGGCGAGGCTGAGGATGCACAGGACCGGGAACTCGCTCTTAGGCATGTTTTGGACAA
>CAMHFA010000190.1 GCA_946184255.1 uncultured Bacteroidales bacterium | reverse complement strand
TCGGAGCCATCGGTTTTATCTCCGTGGCTTTCGTACACAACCAGTACGTCCTGTTCCTGTCATACTTCCTCATCGGAGCTGCCTGGGCCGCCATGCTGGCAATCCCGTTCACGCTCTTGACCAATTCCCTCAAGGGTGAGCATATGGGTAGCTACCTTGGTCTTTTCAACTGCACCATTTGCCTTCCCCAGATCGTGGCGGCTGCTCTCGGTGGAGTCATTCTGAAACTCTGTGGCGGAGTACAGGGTAACATGATGATTATTGCAGGTGTCCTTCTTGTTCTGGGAGCGATCTGCGTAAGGTTCGTCGAAGAGAAGAGATCTTAGGCATGAGAAGGATAGTTTGTTTTTTGGCCGTGTTGGCCGTTGCCGTGTCATGCGGTAAAAAAGCCGATGTTCCTTCAACAGCGGAGGATTGGACTGAGGACGCGGTCATCTATGAACTGAACGTGCGCCAGGCAACCTCTGATGGCACCTTTGCAGCTGCTGAGGCCAAACTTCCCGAACTCAAGAAATTGGGAATCAACGTGGTGTGGCTCATGCCCCTCTATCCCATCGGGGTGGAAGGCAGGAAAGGAACCCTGGGCTCCTATTATGCCATCAAGGATTACTGTGACGTGAATCCTGAATTCGGCACTCTCGCCGACTTCGACAGTTTCCTTGGGAAGGCTCACGACCTTGGTCTCAAGGTCATTATCGACTGGGTGGCGAACCATACTTCGCCCGACCATCCCTGGGTGACTGAAAAGGACCCGTCCTGGTATGTCCGGGATGCTGAAGGGAAGACAGTCGTCGAATATGACTGGACGGACATCGCGAAGCTCGATTATTCGAACAAGGACATGCGTGCCGAGATGGAGAAGAGCATGAGGTTCTGGCTCGACCGCGGGATTGACGGTTTCCGTTGTGACGTGGCGTCACAGGTCCCTCAGGATTTCTGGGCCGATGTGTTCTCCAAATTCAGGAATGACTACTCCCGGAGGCTGTTCTTCCTCGCAGAAGGGGAGGAGACCTGGCTTAACGATGCAGGCTTCGACTGTACCTATGCCTGGAGGCTTCACCATCTTTTGAACGATATCGCGCAGGGCAAGGCGGATGCAGACAGTCTGCTTAAGTACCTGAAATGGAATGAAGAGGGATATGGCACTTCGCACCGCTTGACGTTTACATCCAACCATGATGAGAACTCATGGAATGGTACCGAGTTCGAGAGGATGGGTGATGCATGGAAGGCCATGGCGGTCCTTTGCTGGACCTTGCCAGGCAGTCAGCCTCTCATCTACACCGGTCAGGAGGTTGGTTATGACCACAGGTTCGAGTTCTTCGAGAAGGATCCTATGCCGGACTGGCATCATAATGCTGCCACAGACTTCTATTCATGTCTCAATGCCTTGAAGCATGCCCATCCTGCCCTGGACAGCGGCAACCCTGGCTTCGAGGTTGTTTCGGTGACTGACAGCAGCCTTTGTTTCAAGAGGCTGGCTGACGATGATGCGGTAACTGTCAGTGTGTTGCTGAAGGAACCATGGACCTGGTCCGTAGATGTTCCGGAGTCGAGGGTTTCCAAGGTTGAACCTCCATGCTGGTGGGTGGGAATGAAGACTGACCTTCAACTGATGATCCATGGTGATGAAATCTCATCATGGGATGTTTCAATAGACGGCCCCGGTCTTTCAATCGCAGAGGTCCACAAGGCAGAAAGTCCAAACTATTTATTCGTGGATGTTAAGATCGGTCCTTCTGCCAAACCTGGAACCTATGAACTTGTGTTTACAAAAGGGAAGGAATCTTTCAGACGTCCGTATGAAATCTTTGCCCGCGAAGAGGGTTCTGCTGAAAGGAAGAGTTTCACTACTTCCGATTTCATCTACCTGATCAACCCGGACCGCTTCGCAAATGCCGACCCCGGCAACGACAACACCGACGATACCTTCGAAACAGCTGACCGCAGCCGTCCTTTCGGACGTCATGGAGGCGATCTTCAGGGAATAATCGACCATCTGGACTACATCGCAGACCTTGGTGCCACCGCTATTTGGTGTACCCCTCTCCTTATGGACAACCAGCACCATGAGTCGTATCACGGCTACGCCTGCGGCGACTACTACCGTATCGATCCGCGATTCGGAAGCAATGCCCAGTACAAGGAATATGTTGCCAAGGCCCATGATAAAGGACTCAAAGTCATCATGGACATAGTCACCAACCACTGCGGCACCGACCATTGGTGGATGAAGGATCTTCCTTTCAACGACTGGATCCATCAGTTCCCAGAATATACAGGGACTCACTATGTATTCTCCACTGCCATTGATCCTAACGCCTCCAAGTATGACGAGAATCAACTCGTCAGCGGATGGTTCGTCCGTTCCATGCCCGACATGAATCTCGACAATCCTTTCATGCTTAAATATTTCCAGCAGTGGGCAATCTGGTGGATTGAGTATTCCGGTCAGGATGGCCTGCGGGTGGATACATATCCCTACAATGAGAAGGTACCAATGAGTAAGTGGTGTGAAGCCGTGTTGAACGAATATCCGAACCTGAACATAGTGGGTGAGTGCTGGGATTCCAATTTCGACCAGCTTGCATACTGGCAGGGCGGGAACGTCAATGCCGACGGTTTCAACTCACATCTGCCATCTATAATGGACTTCCCGCTCCAGGAAGCCATCAATGCCGCCCTTGCCGAGAATAATCCCGGATGGGGCCAGGGGATGTTCAGGGTGTACAATGCGATTGCCCATGACGCCACTTATCATGACCTGTCAAAGATGATGATCTTCCTGTCCAACCACGACCACAACCGCATAGCAGATTCATGGCATCAGGATCCTGACAAGATGAAAATCGCTTATTCCCTGCTGGCCACGGTGCGAGGGATCCCTCAGCTTTTCTACGGTGACGAGATGATGTTCGCTACGGGCAAGAACTACAAGAGTGACGGTGAGCTCAGGATGGATTTCCCCGGCGGATGGGAAGGTGATGAAAAGGACCTGTTCTCTGAAGAAGGACGTACTGGAGTTGAGAAGGAGCTTCACGATTATGTCAAGACCCTCTTCCAGTGGCGTAAGGACAAGGATGTTATCCACAATGGTCGTACAATGCATTTCATGACAAGGGACAACACCTATGCATTCTTCCGCTATAACGACACTGAAAAAGTGTTTGTTTACGTGAACAATTCTCCTGAGGAAAAGACAATTCCCTGGTCACACTACGCTGAGATCACATCAGGGCTTGGCGAGGGCGTCAATGTCGTGACCGGTGAGAAGGTCACCATCACCGATTCCACCGTCGTCCCTCCCAGTACCGCTATAGTAATCGACTATTAGCTTTAACCAAAAGAGAGAGACCTATCACTCCTGAACCGCCGCTGCGCGGCCCCACCGCTCGCTACGCTCCGGTCCCCCCTCTTAACGTGCCGAGGGTGGCAGTGGTTCTGGAGTGATAGGTCTCTCTCTTTATGGAAAAACTATCTGGTGCGGCCGATGAGACGGTAGGCGAAATAGCGGAGGAACTCGAAACGGTCTCCTTCGCAGACCTTTGATG
>CAMHFA010000189.1 GCA_946184255.1 uncultured Bacteroidales bacterium | reverse complement strand
GGCCTTTTTGAGTACTTCATTCGGTATTCTGTCCGCCCGTTTCGGGGCATACTCCTCGACAGGACTGGCCGCCAACCTTAGGGAGGCGATGTACAGGAACATTCAGAGGTTCTCATTCTCTGACATTGACAAGTATTCCACCGCCGGCCTGGTTACCAGGATGACAACGGATGTAAGCAATATCCAGGGTGCTTTCCAGATGCTCCTGAGGATCAGTTTCAGGGCGCCATTAAACCTGGTCTTCAGCCTCTTCATGTGCTTCTTCATCAATGCCAGGCTGAGTCTGGTGTTCCTTGTCGCCATGATAATCCTTAGTACCTGCCTCTTCTTCCTTATCCGCAGGGCGGCCAGACTGTTCGTCCAGATTTTCGAAAGGTATGACAACCTCAATGGCGTCATCCAGGAAAATGTCTCAGGTATCAGGGTGGTGAAAGCTTTCGTCCGCGAGGAACATGAATTGAGCAAGTTCGACAAGGCCGCCCTCTCCCTTTACAACCTGAACGTGAAGGCTGAGAGCCTGATGGCACTTAACCATCCGATAATGAACCTGGTTGTTTACGGCAGTATCATAGCACTATCTTGGTTCGGCGCTCATTTTATTGTTGGAGGCACACTTACGACAGGTCAATTAACGTCTCTCTTTACGTACATCATGACGGTGATGTCATCGCTGATGATGCTGTCAATGATCTTTGTCCAGCTGACCCAGAGTGCTGCCAGCGGGAAGAGGATAGCCGATGTTATCAATGAGGAGCCAGACATGTTCGATCCCGACCAGCCACTCGAGGTGGTGAAGGATGGAAGCATAGATTTCGAGAATGTCTATTTTTCCTACAGCAAAGGTGGTGATTATGCCCTTGAAGATATCAACATCCACATCAGGCCTGGTGAGACCATCGGCCTGATAGGAGGAACCGGCAGTGGAAAGTCCAGTCTGGTCTTCCTGATTCCCCGTCTCTACGATGCTTCGGAGGGAACCGTGAAGGTAGGAGGAACAGATGTCAGGAAATATTCGATGGAAGCGCTCAGGGGGCAGGTAGCCATGGTACTACAGAAGAGTACACTCTTCTCCGGAACGATTCTCGACAACCTAAGATGGGGCAGGGAAGATGCGACAGAAGAGGAATGTATAGAGGCATGCCGTCAGGCCTGTGCAGACGAGTTTATTGAGCAGATGCCCGATGGTTACAACACGTACATAGAACAGGGAGGAACCAATGTTTCCGGTGGTCAGAGGCAGAGGATCTGCATCGCAAGGGCGCTTCTGAAAAAGCCTAAGGTGCTTATCCTTGATGATTCCACATCGGCCGTAGATACTGCGACTGATGCCCACATCCGCAAGGCTATTTCTTCCAGGGTGGAAGGTCTGACCAAGATAATCATCTCCCAGAGGATCCTCAGCATAAAGGATGCGGACAGGATAATGGTGATGGATGATGGAAAGCTGGTGGCTTTTGACACCCATGAGAACTTGCTGTCCACGTGCGGGATCTATAAGGATATTTACGATATGCAGACTTCGGGTGCCGAAGCTGACTTTGATGAAAAGGAGGTGAAGTCATGAGTGCAGCCCAGAAAATGAACATGAGACCTCGTGGGGGAATGCGCGAACCGCACATGTCGAGGGAGGAACTCAAGTTGAGCCTTGGCAAGGACTCCACCGTTTGGAGACTGTTCGGTTTCATATTCAAGAATTACAAGGTCAGGATCGGGATCGTACTTGTCTGCATCGTTGTATCGGCCCTAGCCACCCTGGCATCATCTCTCTTTACCAAGACCCTGATCGACGACTACATAACCCCCATGCTCTCCATGTCCGTCCCGGAGTATTCCCCTCTGGCCCTGGCCCTTGTCAAACTTGGAGCCGTCTTGCTGGTGGGTGTCGTGGCGTCATATTCCTACAACCTCATCATGATCTTTGTAGGGCAGGGGACCATGCTGAAACTGAGGGAGAGTCTGTTCACCCACATGGAGGACCTTCCTCTCGGGTATTTCGACTCCCGTTCCCATGGAGACATCATGTCGGTTTACACCAATGATGTGGACACCCTGAGACAGGTGATCGGAAGCACTTTGCCCAACTTGTTCCAGTCATTGATTACCCTCATCTCGACATTCGTTTCGATGATCGTCCTATCCATGCCGTTGACACTTGTCTCGATCCTTATGGCATTCATAACCGTTAAAGTGACGACTGCCCTGGGAAAGATCTCGAAGGGATTTTTCGTGGAAAGGCAGAAGAACCTCGGAAAGGTCAACGGATTCATTGAGGAGATGGTTTCCGGCCAGAGGGTCGTGAAGGTCTATTGCCATGAGAAGAAGGCTGTGGAGGATTTCACTGCCCTGAATGAGCAGCTTCGCTCCAGTGCCTACAACGCCAACAAGGTGGGAAGCATGGTAATGCCTATCAATGGCAATATCGGGAATCTGGGTTATGTCCTGACAGCCGTGGTCGGTGCACTTATCGCATTAGGCGGTTTCACTGCATGGTATCTCTGCGGAATAGGCGGTGCATCGCTCACTTTGGGTACCCTTGTCGCCTTCCTATCACTCCAGAAGAATTTCACCAGACCGATATCCAGCATCTCGAACGAAATCAACTCGATTGCCATGGCTTCTGCCGGTACTGACAGGGTCTATGGGATGCTCGATGAGCCCAAAGAAGTTGATAACGGAAATGTTACACTAGTAAACACAAATGTTTCAAGTGATGGTACTCTGTCTGTTAGCGACGTGCGTACTGGTACCTGGGCCTGGAAGGCCGTTCCTTCTCCGGAGCAGCCTGTCGTGCCCGGCCGAGTCCATTCTCGCTTCGCTGCGGCTGAGTACGGCCTAAGCCCGAAGGCTGCTCCGGAGTGCAATCTGACTCCGTTAAAGGGACTTGTGAGCCTTAAGGATGTTGACTTCTCGTATGTTCCCGGGAAACAGGTACTATATGACATAACACTGACCGCCTATCCCGGCCAGAAGATCGCTTTCGTGGGTGGAACCGGAGCCGGCAAGACCACCATAACCAACCTGATCAACCGGTTCTATGAAATCCAGGAGGGAACCATTACCTACGACGGGTTTGACGTCCGTACGATCGAGAAGGACTCCCTGAGGCGTAGTTTGGGAATGGTCCTCCAGGAGACTCATCTGTTCTCTGCATCGGTACTGGACAACATCCGTTACGGCCGTCTTGATGCAACGGATGAAGAGTGCATCGAAGCAGCAAAACTGGTTTATGCGGATTCTTTCATCAGGCGTCTGCCCCAGGGCTACGATACCATCCTCTCTGCAGACGGAGGCAACCTGTCCCAGGGAGAACGCCAGCTTCTGGCGATTGCCCGGGCTGCCGTTGCAAACCCTCCTGTACTTATCCTGGACGAGGCTACATCATCTATAGACACCCGCACTGAAAAACTAATACAGCAGGGAATGGACTCCCTTATGAAGGGACGAACCACCTTCGTCATAGCGCATCGTCTTTCAACTGTCCAGAATGCAAACTACATCATGGTCATGGACCACGGAAGGATAATCGAAAGAGGACGGCATGACGAACTGCTCGCACAAAAG
>CAMHFA010000188.1 GCA_946184255.1 uncultured Bacteroidales bacterium | reverse complement strand
GATCCATTCCATGCGGCCGCAGTTCCGTTCAACTGCAATTCTGGCGACATGTTTGAGAAGGGCCTTTCCATAGCCTAGCCCTCGTTTCTCCGGGAGGACGAACAGGTCCTCCAGATACATTCCTTTCCTTCCCACAAAGGTGGAAAAATTATGGAAGAACAGGGCGAATCCGACGACCGTCCCATCTTCCTCGGCAAAAACCACTTCAGCAGAGCGCTCAACAAACAGGGAATGATAAATAGTAGCTTCGTCAGCCACAACATCATCTGTGCATTTCTCATATTCGGCAAGTCTCTTGATGAAGTCAAGCACCAGCCCTGCTTCATTTGGCCTTGCCGGTCGGATGTTCAGAGTCGTCATTTCTGTCGATAAGTGGTTTCAATTCAGTTTCGAAGATGTCTTTCGCTACGATCCGGTAATGGGGATGGTAGGCTGCTTCAAAAGCCTCGCTGTGATGAATGATGAGATCACCCTCCTTTATGAGAGAATCAATTCTCTCGAGATCTACCTTTGCTCCAGGAATATGCGGGAAATCCTTTCGAATGATTCGGGCTATTCCGTTCCACTTGTCCACCCATTCTTCAGGAGAGACCTGCCTGCCTTCATTGGCACTCCGTACTAATGCATCCAGAAATGCTTCCTCGCTGATCAAACCACCCAGGACGGCAGAAAGATCCACACGGATGTAGTTTCCCTGGTCTCCTACAGGACAGTACATCAGCTCGGGAACAGTGTATCTGAGACTATCAAGATCCTCGCGGAAAGAGAGTATCTCATAATGAAGATAGTTCTTTGCGTACTCCGGGTCGGGGATGAGGTGCCCAGGCCCGAGGTTGTCCTGGCAGAAACTCTTGTAGATGTCCTGAACGCGGGACTCGGGATAATCCTGCAACTGACGTACAATAGCGGCTTTCTCCGTTGACGGGTGGCAGCCTGCAATAAGGAAAGCAGACAGGATTAGGAGTGCGTGTATTCTCATGATTTCACAGCAAACCTGCGGTCTATTCGTTGAACTTCTTCCCGGAACCCCATGCCTGGCCTACGACCTCACCGATGGCACGGTAAGTATTGGCAGCAGCATCGAACACTATGGGCCGGAGTTTCCCAAGGTCCACTTTGCCGTCAGTCAGGATGCTCTCGTCGGCGCTCATATTCACGATCTCACCGATGAGGACACCATTATTCCAGCTTACTACCCTGCACTCAAGCGTGAGGGGATACTCATTGATGATTGGTGCATCGACATTCGGGCTTGGAGTGACAGTGAAACCGACCTTTGCCACCTTATCAGGTACTTTATTGCCACTTACAAGGCCGAAATAGTCGGACTCCGCAACTGTACGTTCATCGGCGAAACTGACTGTGAAGGCGCCTGTCAATTCGAGGTTCTCGGTAGTTTTGTGTTTTGACAGGCTGATTACTATCTGATTGTAGTCATATTGTCCTGCCCATGCTGCCATCATAACGTCGGGTGTATGGTCCTTGTTCCAGGTGGCGATCATCACGCAAGGCTGCGGAGTGGTCATAAGTGCGTGGTTCGGGCCGAAATTCTTACGGCCTGTAACTTCTTTGAGGGTTTCTTTGGTAGTCATTTCTTTATTCATTTTATGTTATAAATCAAACGGAATCTCTCCATGCATGAACAAAACGGCATTTCCGGTGATGAACACCCGCTGTCCTTCGATCCGGACGTGAAGCACGCCACCGCGAGGAGACAACTGTTTTGCTACCATCTCAGTTTTTCCGAGTTTCCCTGCCCATAGAGGAGTGAGATAGGTATGAGCGCTGCCTGTGACAGGATCCTCAGGGACATTCAGCTTAGGATAGAAGCACCTGGAGACGAAATCATATTCTATGGATCTGGCGGTAATGACCAATCCTCGACCTTCTATTCTGCTCATGGCATCATAATGCAGAAAGGATTCCTTTGGTAACTGGAATCTCTTTATAGGAACCTATTGGGAAATCCATCGTGTAACCATCATTACACGGCCTGACAATGAGTTCTCCGCTCAAAGTATGGAAACGCATCTCTTCCACACCTTTGTCAGCGAACCGGTGCAATACGAAGGAAGTTGCCAGCGTAGCATGGCCGCACAGTTCCACCTCTCCGCCAGGAGTGAACCATTTCAGGTCATAATCTCCCTTCCCGCGCTTGATGACGAAGGCTGTTTCTGAATAGTTGTTCTCTATAGCAATGGACTGCATCAACTCCGGAGCCGGCATCTCACGGCAGGGGAGTACCGCTGCCGGGTTACCGGCGAAGAGACTGTCGGTGAAAGCGTCCGCAATGTACTGTATCATGATGAGTGCTTGCTAGTTCAGAAATCAAAAATAAGAATTAATTTTTACTTCCGAGGAACTCAGAGGGTGTGATGCCAGTCATTTTCTTGAACAGCCGGGTGAAATGGTGTGGGAACTCGAAGCCCAGCAAATGGGCGGTTTCGCCTATGTTGTGTCCGTTCATCATGAGATTCTTCCCTTGTTCAATTACGAATGAATGTATGTAGCCGATCGCTGTACCACCCGTAGCCTTGTGGATTACATCACCCAGATAGCGGGCGGAATAGGCAAGTTCTCCTGCACAGTACTGGACAGAAGGGACTCCCAGATCCAACTGTCTTCCGTCCAGATAGTACTCTCGAAGAAGGTTATGGAAGCGTTTGAGAAGGTCTGATGCTGATTGATCTTCTTTTGATAACTGGCGAAGATAGATCCGGTTGCAATATTCCAGGATGAGCCTTATGTATCCGAGGATAACGGAACGTAGGGTAGGCGAGTCTGCGTTTTCCTTGAGCTCATGCCGCAACTGAGTAAGCATTTGTGTTATCCGTCCCCATTCAGATGGCTCCATCTTAAGGGTTTCCGTAGCGAAATAGGAGAAGAAATGATAATCCTTCATCCGTGCTTCCAGGTCACTTCCGTGGAGGAGTTCAGGAGAAAACAGAAGTGCCCATCCATTGATATAGATCTCTTCCCCGTCATCTTCCTTACCACCTATCTGGCCTGGTTCAACTGCTATTATGGAGCCATCGGCTGCATCGAACATCTTCATTCCGTAGGTGAGGTTTTTCGGGAAGTTCTGTTGAATGAATAGTCCATAGACTCCGTAGCGGTTCAAACTGGAGTGGATTGGAGACACCTCATCATAGGGTATGACACTCACCAGCGGATGCAGTATGGGAGCATTCAGATAGCTGGCATAGACATTGGGGTTTGAAACGTGAAGGATGTTCTTCATAATGCTAATAAAGGTAGAAAATTTTGAATTTTAATCCAAAAATATGTGATATTGGTAAATATTGGGCAAAAATCGGTAAAATAATTATAGGCAGATGGACTACCTTTGCAAAAACGCTGAATATGAGATATATCATCACTTTCGCCCTTGCATCCTTGATACTTTTAAGCTGCAAAACAAAAACAGATAATATGAATACACTCTCCCTGACTCAGGATTGGGACAAGACCTTCCCTAAATCCGAACTTGTCAACCATAGCAAAGTTACTTTCCACAACCGATATGGAATTGAGCTGGCTGCCGATATGTATGTCCCTAAGGATGCGGAA
>CAMHFA010000187.1 GCA_946184255.1 uncultured Bacteroidales bacterium | reverse complement strand
TCCCTGACGGCTCTGATCAGACAGGACAAGAAGTATTGGAAGCATATTCATCGGAGGAGAGGACTCGATCGTTCCTCAAGGTGCAGGACGGCTGCAACAACTTCTGCGCTTACTGCACCGTCCCCTTTGCCAGAGGCACATCCCGCAATATTCCCATAGCCTCTGCCGTGGCGCAAGCCAGGGAAATAGCCGCCACTGGAATAAAGGAGATCGTGATAACCGGAGTTAACACAGGAGACTTCGGCCGCACTACCGGAGAGAGCTTCCTCGAACTGCTAAAACGGCTGAACGATGTCGAAGGAATCGAACGTTACCGGATTTCTTCAATAGAACCGAACCTGATTACTGAAGAGATAGTGGATTGGATCGCATCCGGGACCAAGTTCCAGCCTCATTTCCACATTCCGCTCCAGTCCGGATCCGATGAGATACTTTCGCGCGTGCGGAGACGTTATACCACTGAGTTTTTCGCTGACAGGATAGATTACATAAGGTCCGTCATGGATCCCCGCCCGGGAGCACAGGAAGGAAACCTGAAACCCTACGTCTTCTTCGGCATAGATGTGATCGCCGGCCTCCCGGGGGAAACTGATGACCTCTTCGAAGAGACCTACATGTTCCTCAAAGAAAGGATCAAACCTGCATTCATCCACATATTCCCCTATTCCCGAAGGCCGGGAACGGTTGCGGCAAACTGGAAGGACCAGGTAAGGGATTCAGTAAAGACAGAACGGGTAGCAAGGCTGGAAGCCCTCTGCGACGGACTTCACAGGGATTTCATAGAAATGAACAAAGGACGCCTCTCACAAGTCCTTTGGGAATCTGATGTGAAGGATGGGGTCATGGGAGGATACACTGGGAATTACATCAGGGTTGAAAGGCCTTTTGACCCTTCGAAAGTTAATACAATAGAGGATATAATAATATGACAGGAAGCAGGGCAAGGCTTACATTCCTCGGGAGCGGGACCTCACAGGGAGTTCCGATTATCGGATGCAGTTGCAGGGTCTGCCGTTCGTCCGACAGCCATGACAAGCGGTTCAGGGCTTCGGCTTTCATTGAATATGAGGGGCTGAACATCCTAGTCGATGCAGGCCCTGATTTCAGGATGCAGATGCTTGCCCACGGGATCAGCCATCTCGATGCCATCCTGCTGACCCACAATCACAAGGACCACACCGGAGGGCTTGATGATGTCCGCTCACTGAACTATGTGGACCGCCGCGCTGCCGAGATTTATTGCGAACAGAATGTCCTTGAGGACCTCATCAGGGAATATCCCTACGTGTTCAAGTTTCCCAAGTATCCGGGGGCCCCGGAATGGCATCTCCATGTCATAGATGAAAAGCCCTTTGTCATCAGCAAGGACACCTCAGACAAGGAACTGGTCTGGGTTCATGATGTCGGCTACCACTACCGCCTCCCGGACGGTTCCCTGGTTCCAACCGCACGCTGCCTTGAGGATATGATTGAAACAGCCGCTCCGGCAGGCGGCAATTCGGACAGTGAAGGAACAGTCATAATTCCGATAAGGGGGCTGCATGACAGGCTGCCTGTACTGGGATTCCGATTCGGAGACATAGCATACCTGACAGACATGAGTTCAATCCCTGAGAGTGAGTTTTCAAAACTCGAAGGGCTGAGACACCTTACCCTGAACACGGTAAGCTACAACAGGCACCATTCCCATTTCAGCCTGGCCGAGACACTGGAGATGGCTGACAGGATCAGGGCGGAGCACACATGGCTCACCCATCTTTCACACACATTCCCCGTCCATGAACAGTTCTGCAATGATTTGGAACGGATGTGTGAAGAGATGAGAATCCACTCATCCGTACAACCTGCCTACGATGGGCTGGTCATCGAATAGACAGGACGAGATATTCGGACCTCGTTCCAATCCTGAACTTCCCTCCCCAGATTCCGAGGCCGGAACTTACATAGTACCGTGTCGAACCTCTCCGGTATTCTCCGAAAGCCTTTTCATACATGGCATCGGTAATCCAGTTACCAGGCCATACCTGTCCATGATGGGTATGTCCGCTGAACTGGAAATCTATTCCAGCCTCCTGAGCCTCTTCCAGGTTGAACGGCTGATGGTCGAGGAGTATCGTGAACAACGAATCACTGCCTGCCAGGGCACCCAGACTTGAGCGACGTGGATTGCTGTGGTCATCCCGACCGATTATCCTGATTCCACATTCCGTAGCTACCGAATCCTTCAGGAGACGTATTCCGGCCTCCCTGAAGAAATCCTCAGCCCCGTCCTTTCCGGAGATATATTCATGATTACCGAGGCATGAATAGACAGGCGCGTTGATCTTCCTGAAAACCTCAGCATAGCCGCATTCCTTGACCGGACGTATGGAGCCGTCGATAATGTCTCCTGCAAACAGAACCAGATCCGGATTCTCGGCATTGAACAGTTCCACCCAACGGGAGAGCTCAGCTTTACGGTTATGATAGCCGGCGTGGAGGTCACTTGCCAGGACTATCGTCAAAGGCTTGTCAAGAGGTTTTTCAGTCTCAATTTCAATGGATTCCCGATACTTGTGATGATAGTTGAAGTAACCACATGTAAGGATCAATATAAGAGTGCTAAAGATGGTAATTGTACCGACCCAGGAGTCTTTCAAAAGAGTAGCTGGCACAATGTGCAGTAACCTCCCTATCGACAGTATTGTGAATATGATCAGGGCATAAAGGAAGAAGATCATCCAAGATGTTCCTATCTCATACGTGGCTGTAGCAAGCGCAAGGGGCATCCTGTTCCCATAAATGAAATGAGGGAATATGACCAGGAACGCAAGAAGGTACAGGACCACGAACAGCCACTTACCCCATCCTGGAAAAGGAAGGATCCTCCAGAATCGCCAGGTTGTCCATAAGATCAAGCCCAGGAGGACGATCAGGATTATTATAAACTTATGATTCATCTCAGTCGTTGTAAACGGGGACTGTCCCATCATCGATGAGTTGCCGGAGTATTGTAAGGTAATCGGGAGAATACCTCCTTGAAGGATTGTCAAACTCGGCGACAATCTCCATCAACGAATAGTCTCCCCCTCTTCCCTCGATAAACTCGATAAGCTTGCGACGGGTAAATTGCCTGGTGGTACCTTCTGATGATCCTTTGGCCCTGCAGACATCACAAGTGCCACAGTCCGTGGTTTCCGTTTGGCCGAAATAGCGGAGCAGGAAGCGTGAGCGGCATTCATTTGTCTCTGAGGCATATTCCTTCATGGCCTGGGAACGCTCATGATACTTCTCCTTCAGCATTTCAAACCTCTGGGGCATAAGATCCAGGTTCCCGGGACGAAGCCTGTCATGATGGAGGAAAACCACATCCGAATGGGCAGCCGGGACATAAGAGATAACGTGCTCAAGAGACAGGGAGTACAAGAGTTGGCGAAGCTCCGGGACAGTGGTTCCAAGGCGGCCTGCCAGATACTCCTCATCAACGGTCTGGAGAATTGAGAAAATCCCGGTGTAGGAACGCATCAGGACTTCCAGAAGAGATGCCATCTCCCTATTGGGCAAATCAATGTCATAGAGAGACTTCCTGTCAACCGAGATACGGACTCTCG
>CAMHFA010000186.1 GCA_946184255.1 uncultured Bacteroidales bacterium | reverse complement strand
GGTACCAGGACCTGGGGCGGAATCGTCGGAATCGGTGGCTCACTTCCTTACATGGATGGTACAGACGTTAGGGTCCCCGGATCCACCAGCTTCGATCCTTACACCGGAGAATGGATCATCGAGAACTACGGAGTCGATCCCGACATCCTTCTTGACAACGATCCTGTCAAGGAGTACGCCGGAACTGACCAGCAGCTTCTGAAGGCTATCGAGGTTGCCCTTGAGCAGATAAAGACCCAGAGGTCCCACAAGGATCTGCCCGCCAAGCCCGCACCTCGTACCTTCAAGGACCTCGGACTCCCGGAGATTAAGTAATTTGTAATAATTCTAAATATTCAATTATGAAAAGATTGTTGACAGCCGCATTTGCAGCAGCCCTGATGTTCTTGGGAACCAGCGCATCCGCCCAGCTTTCAGTTGGTGATGGAAGGTGGTCGGCCGGTGGAGGAGCTACATTCTTCGGTATCGCCGGAAGTGATGCCTCTGTGCTGGAAAAGTTCGGATTCCCCAAGTCCATTCCCGGATTCTACTTCGGAGCGAGTCTTGACTATGCTTTCTCCACCATCGGAGGCCTTAGCGTTGAGCCCGGTGCGTACATCATGCATTACGGGAAGCCTTACAAGTTCGGTCTTGGAGATGCCAAAAAGTCTTATCATGCCAATTACCTGAGCGTTCCGCTCCATCTGAAATATGCATTCCCGACCGGTCCTGAATTCGGCATAGCTGTGTTCACCGGTCCCAGGTTCAACCTGGGTCTTGGAGGCAATATGTTCAGCGCCGGAAAGACATATCCCGGACTCATGCCTGTTGATGCCCAGTGGGGCTTTGGATTAGCTGTCACCATTCAGGAAGCCGTCGTGATCCGTGCAGGCTATGACACAGGACTGACGAATGCCTTGAAGGACAACAAGGACCTGAGTTACGAGGATGTGATTGCCCACAGGGATACCTACCATGTCGGAGTGTCTTTTGTGTTCTAGTATGAAAAGAATGTTTTTCTGGTTGGCGCTGTCAGTTTTGGCAGTGCCGGCTTTTATAAGTTGTGCCGGATCGTCCGCCAAGCAGGCAGAAACCTCTTGGGAGATTGAAAACGAAAAGGTCCCCCTTGCCGATCCGTTCATCCTGCTCCACAAGGGAGTCTATTACGCCTATGGAACCGGAGAACCCGGATTCAGGGTTTACACCTCAACCGACCTGGAACACTGGCAGAAGAAGGGAATAGCCCTGGACATCGAGAACAGCTGGGGTACAAAGCAGTTCTGGGCACCGGAGGTGTACTATGTCAAGGCCAAGAAGAAATTCTTCCTGTTCTATTCTTCGGAGGAGCATGTCTGCGTTGCGACTTCAGACAGCCCTGAAGGTCCGTTCACCCAGTCTGTGATCAAGCCCATCAGGGAGGAAAAAGGGATAGATACCTCCATGTTCATCGACGATGACGGTACTCCCTATCTTTATTTCGTCCGTTTCACCGGCGGTAACGTGATCTGGGTAGCGGAGATGACAGACGATCTCCTGGGAATAAAGGATGAGACACTCAAGGAATGCATAAGTGCAGTCGATCCTTGGGAACTCGTTGACGCAAGGGTTACCGAAGGTCCTTCCGTGTTCAAGCACAAGGGAAAGTACTACATGATCTACTCTGCCAATCACACCCGCAGCCAGGATTATGCAGTGGGTTATGCCACGGCCCCTTCTCCTTACGGGCCATGGACAAAGTATTCAGGCAATCCTGTTTTCAGGAGGGATTCCCCGAATGCCGGAGGCTTGGTAGGAATTGGTCATGGGGCTCCATTCAAGGACAAGGGAGGCAAATCAATGTATGTCTTCCATGCCCATCAGAATGACTCCATCATGTATCCCAGGACGATGTACATCAACACCGAACTGAAGGTCGCCAAAGACGGCACCCTCAGCATGCCCGGTGAGGTTATTCATCCGGTTGTCGTGAAATAGGGATTATCTCCTTGTTTCGATGAAGGACTCTATCCGGGGATAATAGTACTCCTTAACATCTTTCCAGTGGTAGAACGGCCAGATGTCCGTCTCCACTGGAATATGTTTTTCTTCTTCCTGAAGGAGGAACTTGACCAGGATGTCGTCACTTCCCGGCTTCCTGAAGAATACCATCTGGATATTCGATCCCATCGGAATGACCTGGAACAGGGAGAAGTGGTCGCAGACATTCAGGAAATCGGCAGGAACTTCCCTGCAGCCGTCAAATTCGAAGGCACGTACGATCTGTATCACAAACCCATCGTGGCTGAAACGGAGGAATGCTCCATTCTCCCCGGCATCGATGGCCTTCTGTGCGTTGTCCATCATGTGCTTGATCGTAAGATATCCCCTCTTGTACATAGGAGTCATTCCGGGGTAGTATCCAGGGGAGATAAGCCAGGATATGGAGTTCGCAAGGAATATGGTGTAAAGCTGGTCTTTGGTGAAGTACTTCCTGAAGGTCCGTTTCATCTTCAGTTCCGGGATGCACTGCATGTCTTCGGCGATGTCGTAAAGATCTTCAGAGAACTTGGCGGGATTGCCTCCGTTGTAATCCAGTATCAACGATCTGTCCTTGATGAACTTGCCACTTATGTCAACAGTCTGCTTGAGGGAATCCCTTACGGTCCGTGCCCGGTCCTTCACGGCGTCTGAACCGGGAACGACGGCTACGCTGTCAGACTGGTTGCTCATGTACCATTTGTCTTCCTCATGATAGCCACCCTCGACATCAAGTGATGGATTCCTGCGTTTGAGCTCTCCGACAAAATGCTCCATGCTCTCCAGGCAACGGTGTGAGGATGTGGATCGGGTAATGACCTTCGCATTGTTGTCAAAGACACCGGGATAGCGTTCGAAAGCCCTTGCGGCTATTCCTTCATGCTCACGTCCTCCGAGAGCCGAGAGTTCACCTGCTTTTCCGTCAGCATCTGCATATGCTATACGAAGATTCTTCAGAAGGACTTTTCCTTTGTGGGTCAGGGCATCGGCCGAGTCGGCTTTCTCCAACAGGCCTAGAGCGCGGGTGTAGAAGCTGTTGGAAGTAAGGTAGCGGGAACCGTGCCGCCCGAAGTGGCTGATGTAGAAAGCCTCATACCCTTCGGGAGGAGGGGTCTGGGAATACTTTGCTCCCGGGTAGGAATAGTAATTCGATCCTAGTTTGTCTATGTCTGCCCACAGTTCTTTCTTCGTGACTTGGGCTAGTGTGGCCGTACATGTCAGCAGTACCGCCAGGCTCGCAAATAATAATCTTTTATTCATGATTGGTTATTTTGTCCATTCTGAGAAGGGTCTGGATCGAAGCAACGCAGCAGTTGATCCAGAAGAAAGTGTTGTATTCCTTCATTATTCCGCGGAATTCCAACAGGGTAGGGATCCTTCCGGTTATCTGGTCCTGTACGATAGTCAGGTTGTCGATAAGGGCCTTTCCCTTGGCAAGGGCCAGAGGGTCGCCGGTTTCTTCGTAAAGGGAAAGGAAGGCGTTGGCAACATTGCATGAACTGTTGTCGACAGCCATTTCGTATTTGTACTGCTCGAACACGCAGGGTGCGCAGAAAGGCTTTATTCCGTCTTTGTTCGGCAGGAAGTCCCAATAGACGAACTGGTCCTCGCTCAT
>CAMHFA010000185.1 GCA_946184255.1 uncultured Bacteroidales bacterium | reverse complement strand
AATTTCAGCACCGATGAACTTGAAGCCATGACCGAGATTTCAGACAGGGTGATCGAGGGAATAAAGAATTACTCGACCATCGGTCCGGACAGGGCGATGAACACCCTTAATACCCGGCACAAAAATCCCGAAAAGCAGGCCTGAAGCATTGAAAATTAAGCATTTTTTTAGATCAATTATTTGAATATTTGTTTTTTTTGCATAAATTGCAAAGCGATTGGATCGATGTCCAAAGGAAAAAAACGATAACATTTATAAATTATCTATTCACTTAATATTTAAAAAAATGAAAAAGCTTGTTGCACAGATCAAGGAAGAACTGGATGCATTCGTCGTAAACGCTGATGCTCAGGTTGAGAAGGGAAACAAGGCTGCAGGTGCCCGCGCCCGTAAAGCTGCCCTCGAACTCATGAAGGATCTGAAGGAGTTCAGGAAAGTATCAGTAGCTGAAGCGAAGAAGTAATTCAATTACTGTTTATTACAGGCGGCCACCCAAAAGGAGGCCGCTTTTTCATTAAATGAAAAGCAAGTCCCTGTCCATACTGATCATCCTGATTGCCCTTGTCGTGAGTGGTTCTTCTCCGAGAAAGGGTACTTTCCTGATGTACCAGCCTGACGGCACTTCCTTCCTGGCAACCCTGAAGGGCGACGAGTTCGCCCATGTACTGACCACTGCCGAAGGATATGCGGTCACCAAAGGAGAAGACGGCTTCTACATGTACGCCTATTTCAACCCTGACGGGTCCAGGACAAGCAGTGGTTACAAGGTTGGCAGCGAAGTCCCATCCATGGTGCTTTCGGGCTGCCGTTCCATTCCATGGCAGGCACTAAGGAACACAAGTGCAGAAAAAAGGATAAACCGAAGGGGAAACTCCAGCAACAGGCTTGCCACCAGGGCATCTTCCCCGATCCGTAAACACTGTATCGTCCTCCTTGCGCAGTTTCAAGACAAGAGTTTCATGAACGGCGACTCTAGGAGGCAGGAATTCATCGACCTGATCACAAAAGAGAATTCAAGAAGTGTCCGTGATTTCAATGATCAGTTTAACGGGGCATACGAATTCAATTTCACTGTCGGTCCTGTAGTGACCCTGTCCAAGGACATGTCCTATTACGGGAAGAATGAAGACGACAAGGCCGGGCAGGATTCCTTCCCGCAAGAGCTGGTAAAGGAAGCCTGTACCCTCTCCGACCCCTACGTGGACTTCTCCCAATTCGATGACGACCATGACGGGATCGTGGACAATGTGTTCGTCATAGTGGCCGGCAAGAGCGAAGCTGAAGGAGCCGACTCGGACTGCATGTGGCCTCATCAATGGTACGTTCCTGACCTCTATCTGGACGGGAAGAAGATACTGACATACGCCCTTTCCACTGAGCTCACCGTCCGCAGCCAGAGCAGTTCTGGACAACTTGTATGGGGTCTTTGCTCCATCGGTACTTTCTGCCATGAATACAGTCACGTAATCGGTCTGGAGGACTATTACGACACCGACGAAGAAGGGAGCGGCGGACTCTCCAACAGCATGTGGACGACCACGGCACTCATGGACGGGGGTAATTTCAATGACATCGGACGTACCCCTCCTTTCTACAATGCTCTGGACAGGGAAATCCTTGGAATAGGCAGGCCGGAGAAAATGGAACCTGGAACTGTAAACCTCGAGCCTATCGACAGGAACGGCCGTTACCTCATACTTGAGAACCCGAATGACTCCTCGGAGTTCTTCCTCTTCGAATGCAGGTCCGCCAAAGGGTGGGATATGTACATAGGCGGAAGCGGACTTGCCATATACCATGTGGACATGAGCCGCAACTTCGCCGGCTGGTCGGATGATGCCGGGAGGAATGTCAACGCCCTATACCGCTGGGAAAACAACGAGGTTAACTGCAATCCCTCCTACGAATGTGCTGACATGATCGAGACCTCTGCCGGGGCCATAGACGTCAGGCAAGCCTTCTTCCCTTACAGGACCATCAATTCCTTCAATGCCAATTCCAAGCCCGCCTTCAAGTTCAATGACGGGACCGAGTCACCATTTGCCCTGGCAGGCATAACTAGATATGGCGAGAATGTTATATTCACCGTTTACAACAGTTCCGACATAGTTCCGAATGTCCAGGACCTCAAAGCTGAAGTCTATCAGGATGCAGCCATAATCACCTGGCAGTCAGACATAGAAGGCTTCGAAGGGGAAGCCTCCGTTACATGGGGTGAGACTTCGGGAAGCAAGACTACATCGACCGTCTCTCCTTACGAGGCTGGCAAATATTCCCTCACCCTGGAGAATCTCTCCCCCACCAAAGCCTACACGGTGAACGTATCCTTCAAGAGGAATGAAGTAACCGGTGAGACCACTGTCCTTGATTTCCTCACAAAGGCTACCCAAGATGGGAAGAGGCCTTACATATTCCTAGACTATCTTTCCGTCAGTCGGAACATGGGCAAATTTATCCCCGGCACCGGTCTTCCTCTCCGGGTGTACAATGCCATTGGAGAGAAGGTAGGATGGACTTATGACAGCAAACCAGTACAGACAGATGCCAGCGGCTATTTCCACCCGTCCCAATCAGGTACCCTGAAGGCTACCGTCTATCATTCCGACGGCTCCAAGGATATCCTTTCTAAAGAGATTGTGTTCCAATGAAAAGGCTGATACTGCTCATACTCCCCATCCTACTCGTCCTGTCATCCTGTGACAGGACTCTTGAGCCGGACAGTTCATTCGTAGCCGGCTCCGGAATCCAGCTGAAGGTCGGCGGGAGCCTGGTCTACAACTACGATCCTCTGACATGGCAACTCGGGTACAACCCAACCACCAGGGAATTCAGGGCATCCGACGATGCCATGAAAAACTATTTCTTCGTCGTCTGTTCGAGCATCCCTTCAACAGTGGGTCAAAAGCTAGAGGCAACAGTAACATGGTCGTCCGGGAGCTCTACCCAGTCGGTTAAAGGCAAGTTCGAAGTCGCCAAAATCGAAGGAGACACCTACTGGCTCTGGTGCGGCGACAAAAAGACCCCGACAGGCGTCACAGTAGTTGTCCTCCGGTAGGTACTATTATCCCCTGAACCACTGCCACCCTCGGCACGTTAAGAGGGAGGGGCCCTCCGGGAGGGGCCGCGAAGCGGCGGTTCAGGGGATAATAGTATCTGCTGTAAAAAGCAGAAGTGTCTAAAAAAAGCTAGTAGCTCTGGGCGATTGCAATGAAGTCGTCAGCCTTGAGGGCGGCGCCACCGATCAGACCACCATCGATGTCCTTCTGTGCGAAGAGCTCCTTGGCGTTTGAAGGCTTGCAGCTTCCACCGTAAAGGATAGTGGTGTCCTCCGCCACAGTCTCACCGAACTTGCCGGCCAGAACCTTGCGGATACAAGCGTGGATTTCCTCAGCCTGCTCTGCGGTTGCGGTCTTTCCGGTACCGATGGCCCAGACGGGCTCATAGGCCACGACGATCTTTGCCATCTCTTCGGCTGTGAAGTTGAACAGGACGTTCTCGATCTGGGTGGTAACCACCTCGAAATGCTTACCAGCCTCCCTCTCATCGAGGTTCTCACCTACGCAGAGGATCACGCCAAGACCTGCACCAAGGGCAAGCTTTACCTTCTCGACAA
>CAMHFA010000184.1 GCA_946184255.1 uncultured Bacteroidales bacterium | reverse complement strand
TATCGAAATTTCTCTTTTCAAAAAAAGTTTGGCCCGAAAAATGCTAATGATTAATATGAAAGAAAACAAGTGGTTCTAGAGATCTTATATACGTTTTATTCATAATTAGGTTTGTATTAAGTGGGAAAGGTCATTGCCGGGAGGCAACGACCTTTTTAAATTGTATTTCCGAAAGTAAACTACCCTTCCCTATTCGGTAAGGCAGGAATCCATCAACTCATCGATGAGCGCGGTATCGAGATCCCTTCCTATGAAGACAATCTTCTCCATGCGGTCGCCGTACTTGGGATCCCAGTCCCGACGGAGATTACGGTCCCTTTGCATCATCTCGGCAAGGCGGTCCTCCGGCATAGTGGCGAACCACAGGCCGGCATCCTTGATGGATTTCTGTGAACCCGACTGCTCGAAGAGATAGCATTTGTCCGGTTCATCTGCAAAATAACACAGTCCCTTCGCCCTGATAATGTTGGAAGGCCACTTCTTAGAGACTACATAATCGAACATGTTGATGTCCAGCGCAGGACGGCGGTAGTACACATAGGTGCTTATGTTATACTCAAGGGCCTCGCCGGATTCTTCATTATGGATTTCTTCCTCTTCTCCCTCAATAGCGGAAATCCAGGCAGCAGAGGTGGCCACCTTGTCAAAATCGAACAATCCGGTGTTGAGGATAAGGTCCAGGTCGATGTCACCATAGTCGCATTCATGGATGGCCGCCTTTGGATTCAGGGCCCTGATAATTCCTTTCAAGGTCCCTAGATCTTCGGGAGACACTTCTGAAGCCTTGTTTAAAAGAACAATGTTGCAGAACTCAACCTGCTGGATTACGAGGGTCTCAAGGTCATCTTCCTCCAGGCCCGGCCTCTCAAGGGCCTCGCCGCTGGCAAATTCTTCCTTCATCCTCAATGCATCCACTACGGTGACGATGGCATCGAGCCTCGGGGTGGACGTCCTGGCATATTCAGGCAGCAACTGTGGAATGGAACAGATGGTCTGGGCTATCGGGGCAGGCTCGCAGATTCCGCTGGCCTCGATGACTATGTAGTCAAACTTGTTCATCTTGCACAGGTCGTTGATCTGGTTGACCAGGTCCAGCTTGAGAGTACAGCAGATGCATCCGTTCTGTAGAGGGATGAGGCTGTCGTCTGTCTGTCCGACGACTCCTCCTTTCTGGATCAGGTCGGCATCTATGTTGACCTCTCCGATGTCATTGACTATTACCGCGAATTTGATTCCCTTGCGGTTGGAAAGGATCCTGTTGAGCAAAGTAGTCTTGCCGCTTCCAAGATAACCAGTCAGGAGCAGCACCGGTATTTCCCTGTTTTCAACTGTTATTGTCATAGCGTGCAAATTTAACACATTTATGGTTATGATGGACACTTGAAGCAGTTGTGCAAATAAAGATTATTTACTACATTTGCAACTGCAGGTAAAAACCAGTCAATAGTTATGCTTGAAGGTATCAGGAAAGAAATCGAGAAGTTGATTTCCCTCTACGAGGCTGAGAAGGCTGAGCGGATAAGGCTCCAGTCCCAACTCATGCATAGCAAGGCTGAAAACGAAGCCTGCAGGAAACAGATTGGAGATCTGGAACAACAGGTAAACAACCTGCAACTTTCAGAAGCTTTCGGTGCCACTGGCGACAAGGCCGCGGCAAAGGCAAAGATAGAAAAGCTAATCAAGGAGATAGATAAATGCATCTCCCTGCTTGAGAACTAAGGATGGGACAGAGCATAAAGATAAAGATAGCTGGCAATGAGTATCCTCTCGTAGCTTCATCACCTGAGATGGAGCGTCTCATGAGGCTTGCCGCTGAGGCGATCAACCAGAAGTTGACTGCCTATGATGCCAAATTCCCCAACAAGTCACTCTCGGACAAGCTCTCCTTTGTCGCCTTGAACGAAACGGTAAGCAGACTTACCTACCAGAAGAGGCTCTCCGATGCCGGAGAGGAGGCAAACAAGCTTCAGGAGGATGTGGAGTCCTACCTTAAGAATATTGAAAAAGACGGCCGTTAGTCCCACGTGCTCAAATCAACAAGTTCTTCGGAACCGAGTTAACTCAGTACGGCAATGACAGGCCAAGGTTACCTTTGGGGATTATGCGCCCGGCGCATGACGATGGATTTCTGAACCGTATTGGATCTCAAATCTTATCAGACAAGGTTTCTGACAAGCGACTAACGGCTTTTTTTAATCTTTCCAGACGACCGACCGGTTTCCGAAACACCGGCGGTCGTTTTTACGTTAAGGACAAGATATTGACAACAAGTTTATTAATAATATTTATTTAAAGTAACCAGATATGATAGCTTACCTTATAGGAGCCCTGATTGGCGCTATAATAGCGCTAGGGGTCTATATAGTGGTCCAGAAGCTCGTGCTGAACGGACAGAAAAATGAGATAATAGCCAAGGCTGAGATCGAGGCAGAAGGGATCAAGAATGACAAGATCCACCAGGCCAAGGAAAAATTCCTCCAGCTGAAAAGCGAGCACGAACAGTACATTAACGAGAAGAACAACCAGTTGCGCGAAGCAGAAAGCCGGATCAAGCAGAAGGAAAACACTCTCAACCAGCAGAACGGCGAGCTTCAGAAGAAGCTCCGCGACACCGAAAATGCCCGCAACAGCCTCCGCGCCCAGCAGGAGAACCTCGCCAAAAAGGCCGAGGAATATGAAAAACTGAGTGCACAAGCCAACAAGCAGCTGGAGACCATCGCAGGAATGAGCGCCCAGGAAGCAAAGAACATACTGATAGAGAACATGAAGGCAGAGGCCAGGACTGAAGCCCAGGCCTACATCAATGACTGCATGGACGAGGCCCGACTCAATGCTTCCAAGGAAGCCAAGAGAATTGTCATCAACACCATCCAGCGTACTGCTACCGAGACTGCTATCGAGAATGCAGTTACTACGTTCCCTATCGAAAACGATGAGATCAAGGGTCGCATTATCGGCCGTGAAGGACGAAACATCAGGGCACTCGAGGCTGCGACAGGAGTGGAAATCGTGGTTGACGACACCCCCGACGCAATCCTTCTCTCCGCCTTCGATCCTGTCCGCAGGGAAGTCGCGCGTCTTGCCCTCCACCAGCTTGTTGTCGATGGAAGGATCCATCCGGCACGTATCGAGGAAGTTGTGTCAAAGGTCCAGAAGCAGTTGGAGGACGAGATTCTCGAGACTGGAAAGAGGACTTGCATCGATCTCGGAATCCACGGTCTGAACATCGAACTGGTCCGGATGATCGGCCGTATGAAGTACCGTTCTTCCTACGGCCAGAACCTCTTGCAGCACTCCCGTGAGGTTGCAAACATCTGCGCTATCATGGCTTCCGAACTGGGTCTCAATCCGAAGCTGGCAAAGAGGGCCGGACTCCTCCACGACATCGGCAAGGTCTCCGAAGATGAACCCGAACTTCCTCACGCCCTTCTCGGAATGAAACTGGCTGAGCAGTACAAGGAGAAACCGGATGTCTGCAATGCCATCGGAGCACACCATGAAGAGATAGAGATGACTTCCATCATCTCCCCTATCGTCATGATAGGAGACGCAATCTCCGGAGCACGCCCGGGAGCACGCCGTGAGGTGATCGAATCCTATATCAAGCGGTTGAAGGGCATGGAAGACCTA
>CAMHFA010000183.1 GCA_946184255.1 uncultured Bacteroidales bacterium | reverse complement strand
GCAGGGAATTCATCAAGACCGCAGGATCCGCGATAATGGGAGCGGCGGTCGGTGCAGCGGTTACCATTCCGATCGAGGAGGCCAAGAAAAAGGCCATTGGTAATTCCGTCCAGTCCTATCACGTCAACAAGAACGGTCCGGCCCGGATGAAACTGAGCTTCGAGCCCTATGAACTTCAGCTCCGCCACACATTCACAGTGGCATCGTATTCCAGAACCACGACCCCGGACGTCCAGGTCAGGATTGAATATGACGGTTTCACCGGCTACGGAGAGGCATCAATGCCACCCTATCTCGGACAGTCAGTGGAGACAGTCTCCGCCTTCTTGAGGAAAGTGGATCTAGAACAGTTCAGGGATCCTTTCCAGATCGATGACATCCTGACATATGTCGACGGCATCAACGAAGGAGACACCGCAGCTAAGGCAGCCGTTGACATCGCCCTCCACGACCTGGTCGGAAAGATGATGGGACAGCCCTGGTTCAGGATATGGGGCCTCGACCCCGAAAAGACTCCCGACACCACCTTTACGATTGGGATCGACACCCCCGATGTGGTCAGGGAGAAAACCAAAGAGTGCGCCGATAAGTTCAATATCCTGAAGGTCAAGGTAGGTCTTGACAACGACAAGGAGATGATCGAAACCATTAGGGAGATCACCGACCTTCCCATCGCAGTGGATGCCAACCAAGGATGGAAGGACAAGCACAAGGCCCTCGAGATGATCCATTGGCTGGCCGAACACGGAGTGGTTATGGTTGAACAGCCCATGCCCAAGGAGATGCTGGACGATAATGCCTGGATAACGGAGAACAGTCCCCTCCCTATCTTTGCAGACGAAGCTATCCAGAGGCTCAAGGACATCCCTTCGATAAAGGGAGCATATTCAGGAATCAACATCAAGCTGATGAAGTGCACCGGAATGAGGGAAGCTTGGAAAATGGCCAACTATGCTAGGGCGGAAGGAATGAAGGTGATGGTCGGTTGCATGACAGAAACTTCCTGTGCGGTCTCTGCAGCCGCTCAGTTGTCACCCATAGTGGATTTTGCCGACCTGGACGGAAACCTTCTGATAACCAATGACCTTTTCGAAGGAATGACAGTGGAAAAGGGACGTATCACACTCCCGGACAGACCCGGAATCGGTCTGAAACCCCTCGGGACGATAGGCATTTGATAAACACTTCCTGCCATGGCTAAGATGAAACGAAGCGAAATTATCCTATGGACGATGGTGGCGGTTGCTTTGGCGGCCAACATCTGGCTTCCGAAGCATATGAACCAGAAGTATTCCTGGGAAAGGGACCTCAGCCAAAGGCTGGCGGTGGACTTCTGCAAGACAAAGGAAGAGGTCAAGGGAGAAATACGGGAGTTTTACCCTTATGTTTCAGATGCAGAGATAGACGGGTGGACCGAGTCAGGAAAGCTCGAATCGATGATGATCGGCAAACGCACCATGTACTTCAAGGATGCCGCCGCCAACCTCAAACGCATCGACCCCGACTTTTTCAATCCTCGGTCAGGCAGCGCCATTCCCTCCGGGCCGTACTCAGCCGCAGCGGAGCGAGGATGGACTCGGCCGGAGGGAAATGGCGTGCCGGACGATACTGGAATGGCGCTGCCGGATTATGAAGGGATTGTATTGCCTGACGGGTTTCTGGACTCGGTTCGGATGAGAGTGAGGTTCTCGATAACAGTACCGGTCCACACCCTCAAACCCGGCAAGACCCTCCGATGCTGGCTTCCCTACCCCCGCTCAGACGTCCCTCGCCAAACCGACATCAAGTTCATTGAAGCCGGAGTTGACAGTGTAGCATACCCAATTGACAGGATAACATTCTCAGACCCTTCCTGTCCCCACAGCAGCCTCTACATGGAAGCAAAGACCAACCGCTACAGGGACATCACATTCTACGAAGTCTTTGAATATACATCCTCGGGAAAGTTCAATCCAATCAATCCCTCTGAAGTCAGGGAATACGACACCTCCAGGGATGAGTACAAGGAATATACTTCCGAAAGGGACCGTCACATTATCTTCACAGACCGGATCAAAGCCTTGGCCGATTCCCTTACGGATGGGATTGACAATCCATTCCTGCAGGCCGCAGCAATGTTCACCTGGATTGACCGGAACATACCATGGGCATCAGCCAGGGAGTACTCCACTATCGAGAACATACCCGAATATGTCATCTCGGTCCGTCATGGTGACTGCGGCCAGAAAACCCTCCTTTTCATGACACTATGCCGCTACAAAGGGATTCCGACCAGATGGCAAAGCGGTTTTTACACCGCCCCGGGAGAGGCAAATCTGCATGACTGGGGTGAAATCTACTTTGAAGGCTACGGCTGGATGCCGGTTGACCAGAGTTTCGGAATCATACCGGACCTTGGATATTTCTATCTCGGGGGTATAGACCCTAACCGTCTCATCGTGAACAGCGACTTCGGAAGGGAAATGTCCCCTGCCAAGAAATACCCCAGGAGTGAAACAGTGGATTTCCAAAGAGGAGAAGTGGAATGGGAGGGAGGAAACCTTTATTTTAACCAGTGGAATTACGATTTCAACATCGAGTACCTGCAATGAAAGCCAAGAAAAAAGGTCTATACACTCAGGCATTCATCTGCCTTGCCATAGTCATAGGACTGTTCACCTACATGGGCATAAAGATGGGGGCTGCCAACATGCTCAATACCATCATGCGCACTGCGCATGACCTCCTTCTCAACACAGTATTCTACCTCATGGGTATCTGTGTGATTACAGGAGCCCTTGGAAAACTGTTCGTGGAATTCGGAGTGGTTGCCTTGATTGAAAAGGTGCTCAGGCCGCTCATGAGGCCACTATTCAACCTTCCAGGTGTTGCGTCACTCGGTGCCGTCATGACTTTCCTTTCTGACAATCCTGCCATAATCACCCTTTCGAAAGACAAGCGTTTTGCCAGTTATTTCAAGAAATACCAGTACATCTCCCTTACCAATTTCGGTACAGCGTTCGGAATGGGACTTATCGTGATCATATTCATGATAAGCCAGGGCTATTTCATTGAGCCGCTGGTCGGCCTCTTCGGAGCCTTTGTAGGTTGCATAGTTACCACAAGGCTGATGCAACACTTCGTTGTAAAGTCCTACCCTCGTTACAGGGACGAAGAAGTGGTCAGCGATGAAGAACTCGAAGCTCTCAACAGCGAGCCTGAACACGAGGAGGAGAAGAGTGCCTTCCTCCGCACATTGAACGCACTTCTCGACGGAGGAAAGAACGGAGTGGAGGTCGGCCTGGCCATAATTCCTGGAGTCCTTATCATCTCTACACTGGTGATGGTGCTGACCTTCGGGCCTGACGCCACGGGGGCTTACACCGGCGCCGCTTACCAGGGAACGGAACTGCTCCCCTGGTTGGCGAACAAGGTGGACTGGCTGTTCAAGGGATTGTTCGGTTTCAATGACCCTCACCAGATCGCATTCCCGATCACTGCCTTGGGAGCGGTTGGGGCAGCACTGAGCCTGATTCCGAACTTTGCCGCCCAGGGTTGGCTTGACGGTAACGCTATAGCCGTTTTCACGGCAATCGGCATGTGCTGGAGCGGCTTTCTCAGCACCCATACCGCCATGCTTGACTCACTCGGATACCGAGAGCTTACCGGCA
>CAMHFA010000182.1 GCA_946184255.1 uncultured Bacteroidales bacterium | reverse complement strand
CTTCCTGTCACGGACGTAGGGTTCTATGTCGTAGCCATGCTCCGAGAGGAAACGCTCTCCGAATCCCGGAGTCCACATACCGTCTGTCTCCACCTCCCAGGAATCTACGAAAAGACCCGACTTGGAGCCTTTATAGGCTTCGGACAGTCCCTTGTTCATCCTGTCCGCATAGCGGAAGAAAGCATCCTTGTCCAGATGGTTGAGAATACGCGCCACCTTTGGATGATCCCATGTGTAAGGCCGGATTGCAACTTCAACAGTATCGAAATAGGTCCTGGTCTGGTCACCGTCCGGAAGGTTGACATCATTGAAAGGCCAGAGCGAACCGAAGGTGAAATCGCACCCGAGTCCAAGTGAGTCTGCCACCCGCTTGGCATAGACAACCGGTTCACTCCACTCAGGAGACAGAAAATCCGGATGAGGAGTGTCGGGGGAAAGGAACATCGGGTACACCCAGGCTATCTCCACACCCCCGAAAGAATGATCCTTCAACCAAACCAATTGGTCCCGTACATCTTTCTTGTCTATATTCGAAGAAAACCACCACCAGCGGGTGTAAGGTTTATGGTTGGCAAAAATTCCTTCCACAGGCTTTTTCTCTTTTCCACAACCATTCATCGCAAGAAGACAGGGAACAAGGAGCAGGGAAAAAAGCAGTAATCTACGCATGCTGTTGGTCTTCAGTGAAATGTACAAGATCCAGATAACGTTCGTAACGTTTCATCAGAAGATCGATCCTTGCCTTGTCGGAAGTCGGCCTGTAAGTGGAGATGACAGGAGGGCACATCGCCTCCTGGGCAGCACGGACACTGGGATATAGACCTGAGGCGACGGCCGCATGGATGGCAGCTCCCATGGCTCCTGCATTCTTTGTGGCGGAAACTGAGATTTCCCTCTGGACCACATCCGCCATCAACTGCATTACGAAAGGAGACTTCTGGGCGACTCCACCCACTGCCACCAGTTCGTCAATGGCCACATTACGGGAATCCATGTGATCCAGTATGGCTTTTGTCGCGAAGGCGGTTGACTCCACAATGGCATAGAAAAGCTCCGGAGCCGAGGTATGGATCTTCAACCTGGTTAAGGAAGCAGTTATGGAAGTGTTAAGTACAGGATTCCTCCGGCCGTTGAAATAGTCAGTGGCAAGCGGGGCCTCAAGACGAAGGGGAAGCTTTTCAGCCTCTGCAGTCAACGCAGGAAGGATCCGCTCGGTCATCTTTTTCTTGAGTCCAGGATCGGCATCCTCAGGAAGAAGCTGCTCTATCGGCCAGCTGAGAAGACGCCTGAGCCATGCAAATGCATCCCCGAAAGATGAGAGACCGACTTCGAAACCGTCATGGCCGGGAAGGATCATCCCGTCAACTTGACCGAACACTCCGTCGATCAGCCTGCCGGCCATTACTTCTGTAGGGACAACTGCGATATAGCAGGCAGAAGTACCCATATTCATAACCATCTTCTTGTAAGCCACACCTCCGCCGACCGCTCCGGAATAGCTGTCTATGTTGCCGACTCCGATGACTACGTCTGTGGAAAGGCCTAGTTTGTCAGCCCACTCTTCACACAGGTGTCCGGCAGCCTCCTCACAATAGTAATGGGGATCCGGCATGTGATCAAGCATGGGCAGGAGCACCGGATCGAGGGCTTCGAAGAACTCCTTCGGAGGGAAACCTCCCCATTCCTTGGCCCACAGCCACTTCTCTCCGGAGACACCACGACTGGTCTTCAACTCTGCGACATCCTTACATCCAGTGAGAAGAGCAGGGATAAAGTCACATTCCTCTATGACGGTCACTGCTTTCTCCCTAAGGACGTCTGAAGAATGGAGTACATGTGCGACCTTGCACCAGAAACACTCGGCGGAATAGGTGTTGCCGGTGTGACATATGTAATTGGAGAACTCTCCCGAAGTGCACAGGTCGATAATCCGAGCGGCTTCCTTCTCTGAAGTGTGGTCCTTCCAAAGGACAAACATTGCATCAGGATCCTCAGAGAATTCAGGGTAAAGGCTGAGAGGTTTCAGATTAGCATCTGCCAGACACGGGCTGCTTCCGGTAGAATCTATCGATATGGCCTTGACCTTTCCTTTATCAGGACATTCAGACAGTACTCCAGTGAGGACTTCTTCCAGTGACTCGATGTAATCAAGAGGGTGCTGCCTGTAGCGGTCAATGGTAGTATCACAATAGAGCCCTTTGGCCCAGCGTTTATAATAACTGGTGCAGGAAGCCATTTCCCTGCCATCTGAAACATCCACCAGGATTGCACGGGCAGAATCGGTCCCGAAATCAATGCCAATTACGTAGTTCTTTTCCATGAGAGTTGGTTTTACACAAATATAGCCAAAGAATCCGAAGAATTTAAGTATATTTGATCATGACTAATAATCTTTCTATCCTCGGAAAGCTGAAGACCGGGCTCCAGAATCTTGGCCGAAGTCTCAGCGACATGGTTATGCCGAACATCGGCGCTTTCATTGCATGGGGTTTCATAATGGCCCTGTTCATTCCAAACGGCTGGATGCCCAATGAGAAACTGGCACAGCTCGGAGATCCCATGATGAAATATCTTCTCCCGCTGCTCATAGGCTACACTGCCGGTAGTATGGTCCATGGAGTGAGGGGTGGCGTAACCGGAGCGATCGCAACGGCCGGAGTGATTGTCGGAAGTGACATTCCCATGTTCATCGGTGCGATGATCATGGGACCTCTCGGAGGATGGTGCATCAAGAAATTCGATTCCTGGACAAAGGGGAAAGTCGGCGAAGCCTTCGTAGTGCTTGTGGACAACTTCTCAGTTGGAATCATAGGTTTCGCGCTGGCTCTTATCGCCTTCCTGCTCATAGGCGGGATAGTGGTCTGGCTGACTACCATCCTGAAGGTTGCAGTGGAGTGGCTGATAGCAAAGAAGCTCCTGCCCCTTGTCAGCGTACTCATGGAACCCGCAAAGGTCATGTTCCTCAACAATGCAATCAACCACGGGATATTCGACGTGCTCGGAGTCGAGCAGGTACGCGAGATGGGCTCTTCGATCATATTCTTGATCGAGACAAATCCGGGCCCCGGATTCGGCGTGCTTCTGGCCTGCTCGGTTTTCGGTGACAAAATGGAAAAGCAGTCCGCTCCCGGTGCCGCCGTCATCCACTTCCTGGGTGGAATCCATGAGATCTATTTCCCTTATGTCCTTTCCCGCCCTGCCCTCCTGATTGCTCCGATCCTCGGCAGCTTCTCAGCCCTTCTCTTCTACACTTTAACCGGGACAGGACTGGTAGCTCCGGCCGCTCCTGGAAGTGTGATAGCCATATTGGCGATGGCCCCAAAGGGGAAATTCCTGGCGGTACTGGCCGGAATGCTGATTGCCACCGCAGTCTCATTCATAGTTGCATCCCCCATTCTCAAGATCGCCCGTAAAAAGAATCTTCAGGAATAGCACATTATACGGATAAAGACTATACCTGCTCGAACCACTGCCACCCTCGGCACGTTAAGAGGGAGGGGCCCTCTGGGAGGGGTCGCGAAGCGACGGTTCGAGCAGGTATAGTCTTTATCAGAAGATACTGCTAGATGTAGGAACGGCTACACGTCAAGAGCGTTCTTGTAAGCCGGACGGTACTCATAGTGCATGAGTTTGGTGGCCTCCGGATCATGCATGA
>CAMHFA010000181.1 GCA_946184255.1 uncultured Bacteroidales bacterium | reverse complement strand
GAGTGGCAAACTCCGGAGACTGGAAGGAACTGGCGATGGTGACCAGGTTCAGCAAAGACAATGGCCGGACCTGGAGTGCCCCGACCTTCGCTGAAGCAGAGCATGAAGTTCGGCATCAAGTCATTGCAGGGCCGATAATCTATTCAGACGGGACGATCATCCAGCAGTGTGATGCAGGCCCAGGAGGGGAAGACGGCACTTCGTTCCATCTCAGCACTGATGGCGGAAAGACCTGGAAGGACACGGGATCGACTATTCCTGGAATCCACGCTGGAGTCGTTGAGCTTAAAGACGGTACACTGATGGCATTTGCAAGGGGCAACTCGATCGACGGCCAGATGCCGGTCAGCTTCTCTTCTGACAAGGGAAGGACATGGACAAGCCGGGCAAGCGGTTTCCCTCCTATTAGCAGCGGACAGAGACTTGTACTCAAGAGACTGGACGAGGGGCCTATCATGCTGGCCACATTCAGGGAAAACGGCATGACGATCCATCTCTCATACGATGAAGGGAAAACATGGCCCGTCAGGAAACTCCTGACTGACGGATCAGGGATCGAGACAGCAGGGGGCGCTTGGACTGGAGATTTCAAGATGGATGCCACCCACGCTGAACCTAAAGGCTATTTCGCCTGTACCCAGACTCCCGACGGAGTCATCCACCTGATCTCAAGCCGCCTCCACTACCGCTTCAATCTATCCTGGATTCAGCAATAGGTCATCAAAGCGTAGAAAGACGGGCCTGGTAGGAGGCTTTTTCAGTCTCATTCTCAGTCGCCTTGATCAGCATCGGCAGGTACTTCTTCTCAAGTTTGACATTCTTGTCGTTCCTGGCCAGAAGGACACAGTTCTTCAGGGTTGCGTAGTCATTCGGAACCTTTTTAAGTACCTTATTATAATACTTGAGAGCAGTCTTGCTGTCGTGCTTGTAAACCAGATAGTAGGATCCTATGTTGGTCGTGTACTCGTAGGCCTTCGGATAATAGGTCACCATCTTTTCCGACAGCTCCTTGAAGGCTTCATAAGACGAAGGGGTCCCGAGCAGGAAGAAGGCATAGCAGCAATCCTGCATCAGGGAAGGGAAAAGATTTGCGTCCGAGACATAACCGGGATACTCCCATGACGGATGGTTATGGCCGTCGTAATCAATCAGGGCCTTAAGATTTGAAAGAGCCATGTCCGGGCTCTCTTTCTCGTAGCCCAGGAGGGCAGATATCTTGTAAAGTCGGAAATCCAGCCTGTTCTGATTCAGTTCAATAGCTTTGTCTATCGCCTGTGTGGCCTTGCCGAACAGTTCGTCGTCATAATTGTCAATCTGGAAATAGTTGACATTCTTGCCCAGTGAGTCCTTGAGAGTGATGATGGGATCTTTCCCAAGATAACGCTTGACATCCTTGACCTCGTAAATTGAGGAACGGCTCTTCTCGAGATAATAGGTAAACTTTCCAAGAAGCATATCAAGGTCTTCAGGATAGTCATTACCCCAATTCTGAAGAACGGTCTCGATCCCGACTCCTGTGCTTCCCAGTCTGGAAACCAGCAGTTGGTAACGGTCGGAATACTCCTTCTGGGTAGGCTTGTTCTGGGCAACGGCCGGCATCACGGCCAGGACTGCTGCCACAGCCAGATAAACAAATCTCTTCATATTCATAAATCTATTCTTATCCTTCTGTTCTGGGGATGGAGGTTGTTCCATCTCCTTCCAATGTTCTTGACAAAACCGAGGGGGTGTCCCTCGAAACAAACGAGCAAGTACCCCTGAGGCTGGCCTTCAATGAATATGCCATCGCGATGTAGGTACTTCAGCGCCATATCACGATCCAGTTCAACGATAGGGTAAATGTCTTTTGGCGGGAAAATACTGACTGCCCAATCCGCCGACGGGACCATATCCTTCCCCTTGACAGAGCTTTTTACCAGGCCGCTCCTGAGCGTGTGGAGCACTTCCGGTCCGAGGCGGGTCGAGCCGGACTCGGATGTCTTCTCAAGGACGGAGACATACTGCCCCTCCCCTGGGACGAAACCGGGAATAAGGAGTCCGCCGTTACGGGTCGGAATGACTCCTGGCAACTTGGAATAATCGTATGCTATCGGCTCTGCTCCGAGTTCCCTTGCTGTCCACTCCACATTGGCATCGTTCTCAGCTACCTCGAAAGTACATGTGGAATAGATGAGAAAACCTCCTCTCCTGAGGGATGGCCAAGCATCAGCCAAAATCCTTTTCTGACGGGAGGCACAAAGGGCGACAGCCTCCTCTGACCAGTCTTCGACGGCCTTGGGGTCCTTGCGGAACATTCCTTCTCCGGAACAAGGCACATCGGCCACAATGATATCAAAATAGCCTTCAAGTTTGGAAAAAGCCTTAGGGTCGCAACTGGTGACTGTGACATTCGGGTCCCCCCAGACTGCCACGTTATCGCTGAGCACTGAAGCCCGGGCACGCATCACCTCATTTGCAACGAGTAAGAAACCATCGCCGAAGCGTTGCCTCAGTGAAGCAGCCAGGTCGGTAGTCTTTCCTCCAGGAGCCGCACATAAATCGAGGACACGCACCGGCCGTCCCAGACCTTCGAACCGGTCGAGATATTCCCTGACCATGTGTCCGACAATCATTGCCGAAGAATCCTGCACATAGTAGCATCCCGCATGGAACAACGGGTCCATAACGAAGCGAGGACGTTCCTGAAGGATTACCCCGTACATGTTCCAGGGTATGTTATTGCCTTCCGGAACAAGAAGTTTAAACGGGTTATATCTAATGGAGACAGAGGGAGACTGTGAGAATGCATCAAAGGCAGTGGAAGCCATGTCCGGCCCTACCGCCCTTTCGAGGATGTCCATCAGGACCCTGTCGTCCAGTCCCTGCATGCCTACTGACCCTGTCTCCTGGCCAACTCTTCCTGCATCCGCCTCATAGTCTCCTCATCCAGACCCTCGGGCATCCTGCCCTCAGAAACAGATACGAGACCGTCAACGACCCTGTCCATCATCTCCTTGATCTTGCCGCTCAGCATCATCTTCATCATCAGGTTGAGATCGGCATGGAACTCAATATGGAAATCGGTCTTGGAAGGTTCATCGGAAGATGCATCGAAATGCAGCGTGCCGCCAAAACTGAACGGTGCTCCACTGTCGATGAATTCAATCCTTGAATATGGCACCCTCTCCTTGACCATCACACCTATCTTGAAACCCTGGACCGTAGCGGTGATCGTGTCGTAGTCGGCCACCACATCCTGCCTCTTTTCCTCAGGAAGCATCTGGAGGAAATTCCGCATGTCCACAAAGGCCATATATAGCTCAAAAGGCGACTTGGACACGAGTCCGTGCTTGCTGGTTATTTCTGTTGACATATTCCTTGTTTATTTATTATTCCATCCTGACGGGTCCTCACGCCATTGGCGGAGCACCTCCGAATCGGCAGGCTTTATGTAACCCGACCTGATTGCCTCTTCAACAAGTACACTATAATTGGATAGTGTGGACAGGGATACTCCCTTTGAGGCGAATGCTTTCGCTGCCACATCGAATCCATAGGTAAACACCGCCACCATTCCCAGCACTTCTGCGCCAGCTGCCCTAAGGGCATCAACTGCAGCAAGACTGCTCATCCCCGTGGACACAAGGTCCTCGATCACTACCACCCTGGCTCCCTTTGGAAGGTTT
>CAMHFA010000180.1 GCA_946184255.1 uncultured Bacteroidales bacterium | reverse complement strand
GCTGCTTCTTCTCATCCCCTGCATGTTCATCGCCAGGGTCGATCCCGCCCAGACTGTCAGGGCTCAGTAGGGCTACGCTGTCAGCCACTTCCTTGTAGCGGGGTTCCACGCCCCTGAAATAATCATAAAGATTGAGGACTGCCTTTGTGTAGGCAACTGTCTCCGCGCTTTGTTCCCTTCCCTCGAGATCTTCCATGGTTCTTCCCTGACCACAATTATAGGAAGCTATCGCAAGCCTTGTAACCACTTCCGGATCGGTGCTGTAAGAGCTGAAAGTCCTTTGAAGCATCTGAAGGTACCTTGCACCGGCAGCGATACTTTCTTCAGGGTCCAGCAAGTTTTCAAGTCCGAAACTTTTTGCTGTGAGGGGCATCATCTGCATCAGGCCGACTGCTCCTCTGGGCGACTTGGCCTGGATGCGGAACATGGATTCGTTCCAGATCAGGGAGGCAAGCAGTCTCCAGTCCCATCCTATGACCTTAGCATTCTTCTTGATGAAATCGTCATATGGGCTGATGATAGATGGTTCCTTCCTGCCATCTCTGTAAGGGTTGTAACCCATGAAATACCGTTTTTCCATCGATGAATAATCCGGAGAGGCCTTGAGGGCTTTGAACCAACGAAGTATCTCATGTCCCCTGTACGGATCTTTCCGAATCACCCAGGTCACAGAGGTATCTGCAGGGTTCAGGGCTATCAGGCCATCATGCCTGGAAAACTCCCTGGAGGGGATCACAAGTATGTCCAGGCTGTCGAGAAGAAGCGAATCCAAATAGGAAACATCGTTCTCTCCCAGGAAGATTATGGTGGAATCGCTGTGGGCACTGCCAAATTTCTTCAGAAGTTCGTAGTTGAATCCCGTAAGGTAGCCTTTTTGAAGCTGGTCGAACTGCCCCAGCCTAAGTGCGCAGCGGAAGGGTTTCCCTCTGAAGGAATCCATCGACCTTGACGACTGGTACTTCCTGCCGGTCACAGGGATGATAAGAAGCACCACAAGCGTAGGTATGAGGTACTTGAGGAATTTCTTGAAAACTCTTCTTACTCCCATGGCACAGGTATCAATGACTGCGGGAACCGGAAAGACCGCTTCCTGCAGAGACGGTGGTGTTCTGGGAAGGTTGCAGGTAGAATGGCCAGTACATTCCGAATTTCAGGGCCCTCTGGGTCCTGATGTAGCGGTGGGTGCTGAAATAATCGAACTTGTCCATAGGCCATCCCTGTCCGACATTCTCAACCTTTACGAATATGCATGCACGCTTCCACTGGACATTTACAAAGGCGTCGATCACGGGGCCGTTGTTGTACTTCTCTTCCCTCTGGTTGTAGAACACTCCGACTGCCGGGTTCCAGGCAGGAGAATAGTATTTGGTGTTGTACCATGCATTTGCTCCTATCTGCATTTGCATTATGTTCTTTGCAACATCGAACTGGAGATACCATCTGGCGTTTACGGCGAGAGTCGGTACCGGAACCACTTCCTGATTGGAAGACATCTGGAACAGGACCCTGTTGTCCAGATGGACCGGCCCTAAGGCCAGGTTCTTGGAGAGGGAAGCGCTGAGAACACTCATAGGCTGGGTATTCTGGCGGACCACTGAAAGGGAGTCGTAGTAGATGTTGTTGCTGAGCAGGGCATAGCCCACATCTGCACTGATTTTCCAGCGCGGGATGTCCATCCTGGCCTGTAGCCTGCTGGTGGACACTTTTCCGAAATCATTGTCCCACTTGTAGTGGTTGGAGAAGTAATGGCGCTGGTAGTGCTCAGGTTCCTTGAGGGAAGTGTCGAAGTGGAGATTGAGGGATACAGGGCTCGTCCTGGCCTTCCTGAATGGATAGATGGAGAACCTGGCGTTAGCTTTCAGGGTCAGGTCGTTCATCTCGCTGCCCAGGAAGACATAGTCTCCGGTTGCGTCCCACTGGATGTAGTTCCTCAACTGGCCTTCGACTCCGGCATAAACGAATGTGGAGTTCCAGACTGTGTTCGATCCTCCACTCAGGAACGTGGGATCGATGTCATACCATGAGGTGATCCGGTTCCCGATTCCTCCGTTGAGTTTGGAGACTATCGCTTCTTCCGACCAGGGCTGGAGGCGGATGAACAACCTGTTTTCCAGTTTCGAAACCCTGGCTGTGTCATTGGTCGCCGTGGGATTGTAGTAGAAATTCCTGTTATAGAAATCCCTTCTTATAACGTCGTTCTTAGATATGTTGTCCTTGTAGAGCCTGCGGAAGACTGAGTATTCAGAACTGTGGCCGATGAATGCCGTGGTGACGTTGGAATCTCCCAATGTGTCGGCCGCCGACCTTTCGGCAGCATGCCATGCTGTCAGGCTGTCGATGCTGGCTATCAGGGAAGAATCTCCAGAAGAAAGGATCCTTTGTCTGAAAGCTTTGTCATCTTTTTTATTCTGGAGGGTTCTGATGAACATGAAGGGGATCCTGTACTGCTGGTCCAGGAAAACGGTTTTCCTGGTGGTGGTGCTTGAGGCACTTGTGAAATAGACCGGATACTCCCTGGCATCGAGAGTCGTATCCCTGACCATAGAGATGTCGGTGGTACCTCCGTTTTCGTTCCGGACAATCTTGTTATGGATGTAACCGGCATGCATCAAGTACTTTTTACCGAGGTAGTTCGTGGTGGCCGAGAAGGTCTTGTTGACGGTCTTCTCGTGTTCCATGATCCCATTGCCGCCGAAGCGGTCGTATTCCAAGGTATAGTTGAGTTCCGGAAATATATTCTGTGAAGTGAGGATGTGCAGGTTGTCCGAGGCTTTCTGGGACTGGGCGAAGAGGGTGCCGTAGTAGGCGAGTTCCGTGTAAGCAGTCTTCGTGTTGTAGGAGGGTGCAGTCTTCGCCGAATATGTCCATGGCTCGTAGGCATCATAGAAAGACACCCCGTTCTCGCTGGCACGGTTGAAATAATTATAATACTGAAGGGGGGAACCGGCAACTCCCAGCCAGGAAGCGTTGACATCCTTACGGTAGAAAGGATAATCGTTGAACCGATAGTTGTAGTTGGTGTCCGTTTCCTGGACCTCAATCCTGTGGAATTCCCTTTCATGGGTCCATTTGACGAGTCTCTTGTACTGAAGTGAATCGGGCAGGGCGAATGTTTCGAGGATCCTGTGAGTGTTTTCCCTGATGCTGTCCCTCTTCTCTGCGACACTGTCCCTGTGGGCTTGGAGTATTTCTGCCTTCTGCCGTTTTATCCTCTCCTTGGCCTCAACCTCCAGTTTTTTCTTCTCAGCTTTTGTCAGGCTGGAATACCAGGCGTCGTAGGCGGCTTGTTTCTTGGCTGCGGAATCGATACTGTACAGGGAGTCCAGGACCGGCCAGTCCAGGGAGTCACCCGCCTGTTTCAGGGAGTCGCTTACTATCTTGTGGGTGAGGGAGTCAAGGAGGGCGACGTAATACTTGTACCTGAACGGATCGATGTCCTTGAGGGAGTCTGGGGGGAAAATGGTGTCCCTTGCAGTAATGGCCGGGATGGAATCGATAGGGTTAAGGAAGCCGGCGGTGTCGAGCTTGCCTGTGCCGCCCCTCTTGGAGAAGGGATTCTTGTAGCGGATAGTGTCAGGCCTCTGTGGCCTTATGGCTGAAACGAATCCGAAACCGGGATCACCATCGGCAGGGCGATTGCCCATGCCGATGGCGTGGAGCGAGATCACGCACACCACAACCAGC
>CAMHFA010000179.1 GCA_946184255.1 uncultured Bacteroidales bacterium | reverse complement strand
CCCTGAAGGGAAAGAGCCGCCACCAACCCAAGGGCGGCGATTTTCAGGATTGTCTTAAACATTTCCATAAACATCAATGCGACAGCAGGAATTTCTCAACTTCGAGGGCGGCCTTGCATCCGGAAGCAGCAGCGGTTATCGCCTGCCTGAAACTCGGATCCTGCACATCACCTGCGGCAAAGACTCCCTCAACGTTTGTCATGCATGACTTGCCTGAAGTGACGATGTAGCCGTTCTCATCGGTCTGGATGAATTCCTTGAACACGTCGGAATTCGGATGATGGCCGATAGCCAGGAAAAACCCGTCGATGGAGATATCAAAAACCTTACCATCCTTCCTCTCGAGCCTTGCTCCCGTAACTCCTGAGGCATCTCCAAGAACCTCACGGGTGTTGCAGTTCCAGAGGACCTCTATGTTGGGAGTGTTCCTGACCTTTTCCTGCATTGCCTGGGAAGCCCTGAAGACATCACGACGCACGATCATATAGACCTTGTTGCAGAGGTTGGCCAGATAGGTAGCCTCTTCGCAAGCAGTGTCCCCACCACCTACCACGGCGACATCCTTCCTGCGATAGAAGAAGCCGTCGCAGGTCGCGCAGGCACTTACACCCATGCCCCTGAACTCCTGTTCGGAAGGAAGCCCGAGATACCTGGCGGTAGCTCCGGTAGCAATTATCACTGCCTGTGCCTCGATCTCGGTCTCGGAATCTATCGTAAGCTTGAATGGCCTCGAAGAGAAATCAACGGCTGTAACGGTACCCCTCCTGATGTCGGCGCCGAAACGTGCAGCCTGGGCACGCATGTCGGTCATCAGCTGATTGGCATCCACCCCTTCGGGGAAGCCAGGGAAATTCTCCACTACCGTCGTGGTGGTCAGTTGGCCACCGGGCTCCATGCCTTCGTACAAAACCGGATTCAAACCTGCCCTGGAGGCGTAGATAGCAGCTGTATAGCCCGCAGGCCCGCCACCTATGATCAGACACTTTATATTCTCCATTCCAATTGATAATTGTCTTAACTTACAAAGATAGGCATAATTTTTTTGATGGACTTAAATTGCTTTTGTATAAATTTGTGACAGTATGGAAAAAACCGACATTGAAAGACGGATGGCGGAATTCCGTTCCCGCCTAAAGAAGCTCGGACTGAAGGTAACTGCCCAGAGAACGGCCGTCCATGAAGCCATGCTGAAACTCGGCCATGCCAGCGCTGATATGGTCACTGAAGAAATCCTGCGGGAAGGAAAAACGAAAGTGACCGTGGCCTCTGTCTATAACATCCTTACCCAACTGGCTTCCCTCGATTTGTACCAGCACCGGATGAGTTCCAACAACAAGATGTATTTCGATGTCAACAACCGGAAGCACATGCATCTCTACGATACGGTAAACCATGTCCACATGGAAATCTCAGACGACATTCTCTACAAGAACATCGAGGACATGCTGCTTTCCAAGCGTTTCAAGGGATTCAAGGTGGACGGGCTTGACATCCAGATCCTGGCCCATCCCACAAGAAGAAAGAAATAGTCCCTACCCTTCTTCCCCGCTCTCTTCTGATTCCTTCCGGTCAAAAGCCCTTACAATCTTGGTGACGAGAGGATGACGGACTATGTCCTCATTGGTAAAGAATATAGTACTGATCCCCTTGATGCCCTTGAGGAGTGAGATGCCTTTCAGAAGGCCTGAATCCTCCCTCTTCGGGAGATCGACCTGAGTGGCATCTCCGGTGACAATGAACTTGGCATTGACACCCATCCTGGTGAGGAACATCTTCAACTGCGCCATATTGGTGTTCTGGGCCTCGTCCAGGATGACGCAGGCCCTGTCCAGTGTCCTACCCCTCATGTAGGCAAGCGGGGCGATCTGGATGATACCCTCATCCATGAAATCCTGAAGCCTTTTTGGAGGGATCATGTCACCAAGGGCGTCATACAGTGGCTGGAGATAGGGATCAAGCTTGTCCTTGAGGTCTCCGGGGAGGAATCCGAGTCTCTCGCCAGCCTCAACCGCAGGACGGGTAAGGATGATTCTCTTTATCTCCCTGTTCTTAAGCGCACGGACAGCCAGGGCAATCGCCACATAGGTCTTTCCCGTACCGGCAGGGCCCACGGCGAAGACAAGGTCGCTGTTGAAATAGGCCTTAACCATCTCCTGCTGGTTCTTGTTCCTGGCCTTTATTGGCTTGCCGTCAGTCGAATGGACGATTATAGCATCACCATCACGAACGAAACGATCCCTTGAGTTCTCACCGTCAAAGATATCCTCCACGTCGAAGACCGTCAGGTTCATCTTGTGATGGCGTCTCTCCACAAGCTCTGCGAACTTGGTCTCGAATTTCTTCACGTCCTCTACCCTGCCGTCGAGATGGATCTCATTGCCCCTGGCAACTATCTTCAGCCCGGGAAAATAAGTCCCGAACTCATTTAGAATCTTGTTTCCTACCCCGAAGATCTCAACGGGGTCCACAGTTTCCAGTGTGATGGTTTTCTTCATATTTTATTAAACCTGTTCTTTAATCAATCAACAATGCCGGTCTTTTCCTTGACCCGGTGGTAGGAAGCGATCATCTCATCATAGTCCGAGGGATTCTTCCACAGATCCCGCTTCCCGATGAAATCCCTTACCGGGATTACGGCATAACTTTCCGTAAGGGTCCCGGGACGGGTACACCAAGTTAGGATATATTCAGGTGAAAGTATCCTCCTCTCACCAGAGCGGTCGGTAGCTATCCTGAGCCTGACTGCCATGCCAATCCTGGTGTTGATGGCGCTCATGTTCGAGACGGCATTCCCCAATGAATATACGACCGGAACGCCATCCAAGGTTTCGGAATCCTGAACCACATGGGGATGTGCTCCCACCACGGCATCACAGCCCGAGGCGACAAGCCACTTCGCAAGGTCCCCCTGGGCCTTTGAGTGGTTGAGAATATATTCAATTCCCCAATGTGGAAGGGCCACCACGAATTCAGCTCCGGCCTCCCTTGCCTTGCGGATTGCCTTCCCAATCTCCGTCTTATCGGTGACGTGGACCTTCGGGAAAGGGCTTTCGATCTTCTGGTTGGTTCCGTAGGTGAAATTGACCAGGGCAACCTTGATTCCCCTGACCCTGATGTACAGGGGGAAGCGCCCCTCGTCATCCTTGGAAGAGAGGGCCGTGCCGGTGTGCTTCACCACTCCGGCCTTTTCCATCTTTGAATATCTTTCCAGAGTCCTCTCCAGGCCCCGACGCCCTTTGTCCAGGATATGGTTGTTCGCAGTCAGGAAGACATCCACCCCACAGCCGGCCACATATTCCTCGAAACCATCGGGAGCCGAGAAGCAGGGATAGCCGGTGTAGGGCTTTCCCGCTAGGGTGAATTCCATGTTGGCTATGGCGAGGTCGGATTCCTTGATCAGTCCTTCCATTGCCTCGAAATAGGTCGTGAATGAATATGTCCCGTCGGGTTTCCTGGCATTTGTAATCTGGTCGGCATGCATCATCACGTCACCCATTATGAATATGGTGGCAGTGTCTGGAAGGCTGACCAGAGGCCTGGTCGGAGGAATATGTCCGACAATCTGGGCCTGTGCGAATGCGGCAAGGGAAAGGAATAGGCAGGAAGTAAAGAATCTCCGCATAGACAAAGATAATTATTATCGGAAATTCTTGCAAAGAAAGAATTTTTTGTATCTTTGCAATCTCCAACACGGTGCG
>CAMHFA010000178.1 GCA_946184255.1 uncultured Bacteroidales bacterium | reverse complement strand
ATGACGTAGGATTGGATGACAGGGCTACGACTATCGCATAGTGCCCAGGATACTCGAGGAACGGGGTCACAGTCTCACTTCCCATGTATGGGGAAAGCGTCACGGCATCGAAGTCGAAGGTTTCGAAATAGCTCTTGGCATACATCCTGGCGGTGTTGCCTATGTCTCCACGCTTGGCATCTGCGATAATGAACTGACCGGGATGGTTGTCCCTTATGTGGGTGACGGTCTTGTTCAGGACCTCCATACCCTCCTTCCCAAGATATTCATAAAAGGCCAGATTTGGCTTGAAGGCAACGCAGTGGGGGGCGGTTGCGTCAATTATCCGGCAATTGAACTCCAGGACTGCTTCCGCTACGCTTCTTCCAGATTTTATGAATTCAGGAATCTTGGAATAGTCTGTGTCCAGCCCGACACAGAGCATAGTGCCCTTTTCCCTTATTTCTGAATACAGTTGATCAGTCGTCATAATATTCGTAGAATTTGGCTATGGATTCCATTCCTGCGAAGAACTGCTTCAGCAGGTAGCTTTCGTTGGGGGAGTGGATGGTGTCCCTCTCTAGTCCGAAACCCATCAGGAGAGGATCTACACCCAGGATCTTCTGCATGTCTGCCAGCACCGCTATGCTTCCGCCTCCGCGGCTTGGAACCGGCTGGACGCCATAGACTTCCGTCATGGCCTTTGATGCTGCCTGGAAAGCAGGGGAGGAGATGGGAATCAGGAATCCTTCACCACCCTCACATGGCTTTACCTCAATCTTGCAGTATTTGGGAGCTATCTTTTCCAGATGCTTTTTGAATAACCTGGTTATCTTGGCGCTGGACTGGTTCGGAACCAGACGCATGGAGATCTTGGCATGGGCAACCGAGGGGAGGACAGTCTTGGCTCCTTCACCGATGTAGCCACCCCAGATCCCGCATACATCCAGGCATGGCCTGATGCCTATCCTTTCAAGCGGAGTGTAACCCTTTTCGCCCCGCAGAGCCTTTACGCCTACGGAAGACTTGAATTCTTCCATGTCGAACGGTGCACGTGCAAGCTGTGCCCTGTCTGCCCTTGACAATTCCACAACGTCATCGTAGAATCCCGGGACAGTGACCCTTCCGTCCTTGTCAATCAGGCTGGAAATGATGTCGCAAAGGGTCTGTATCGGATTTGCGACCGTTCCTCCATAGTGCCCTGAATGAAGATCCTTGTCGGGACCGGTCAAAGTGACTTCAAGATAGGCCATCCCTCTCATGCCGCAGTTGATCGATGGCACTTTCTCTGAGATCATCGTCGTGTCTGAGACCAGGATGACATCCGACCTCAGCATCCGTTTGTTAGCCTTTACCCACGCGGGAAGGGAGGGACTTCCGATCTCCTCTTCGCCTTCGAAGATGAACTTGACATTGTGGCGCAGTTTTCCGGAGCGGAGGAGATACTCAAAGGCCTTAATGTGCATGAACAACTGGCCTTTGTCGTCATTGGCCCCACGTCCGTAAATGGCGTCGCGTCCGGTCGGGTCCTTCCTGATTTCCGGTTCGAACGGGTCGGAATCCCATTTCTCAAGCGGTTCCGGAGGCTGGACATCATAGTGACCGTAAACCATCACTGTCTTGAGTTTGGGATCTATAGTCTTCTTTCCGAATACTACAGGATTGCCGTCACTGGGATAAACAGCGGCCTCATCTGCTCCAGCCTCCATTAGAAGGACTGCCAGCCTTTCAGCGCAACGCCGCATGTCCGCCTTGTGGTCTTTCTTGGCGCTGACGGAAGGGATCCTCAGCAGAGAAAACAGTTCCTCGAAGAACCTTTCCTTGTTATCTTCAATGTATTGCTTCATATTTTAATCGGTATTCATCGTGCTACGAAGGGAGTCAATTTCATGTAGAAGGTCATAGAGCCCGTCTTCGGATAAGACTCCACGCTTGATTTCTTCGGGAATGAGTCCTGCCTCATCTGCCTCGAAATCTTTAAGCCAGTCCCCGGAGGATAGATAATTCTCAAGCTTGTTGATTTCCTCACCAGCACAGTTGAATGAATCAAGGTCTTCCTGAAGGCGCTTGACGATCCCAACTATTTTGTTGAAAGCATTTTCCATTTCCTCAATTCTGGAAATGACGCTTCTGTCTAAGGACTTTTTCTTTTTCATGCCGGTGGACAATAACTGTAATTACAAAAATAGCGAATTCCATTATTAGCAGCAAATCCTTGTTTTAATGATTTAGAATGCGTACTTTTGTTTTAGACTAATACCAACTAATCTAATTATGAGAGCTAAAAATCATTTTTGGCGGGTAATCTGTACAATCGGATTAACCTGCTTTGTTTTAATGTTTAGCGCTCCGGGACTTCTGGCACAGAAGAAGACCGTGACGGGAAGGGTGACCGACAGCCGCAATGAGCCTGTCGTCGCAGCCGGAGTACAGCAAAAAGGAGTGAATAACGGTACTGTTACGGACATCGACGGACGTTATTCCATCTCTGTACCCGAAGGAGCCATCCTTGTTTTCTCATCGATCGGCTATTCTACTGTAGAGGCAGCCGTGGGAGCATCCTCCACCTTGAACGTGGTTCTTCCAGACGACGTGGAAAGGCTTGAGGATGCAGTCGTTGTCGGTTACGGTACCATGCGTCGCCGCGACCTTACGGGATCCATTTCCCATGTAAAGACCGAGGAACTGACAGCCTATCCAGTTACCGATCCGGTGTATGCCCTTCAGGGCCGTGTGCCTGGAGTCGTGATTTCCCAGAACACAGGTAGCCCGGAGGGTGATTACTCGATCCGAATCCGTGGTGTCAACTCCATCAAGGGTAGCAACGATCCTCTGTACATAATCGACGGAATTCCTTCCAGTACATCCTCCATCAACACGTATGACATCGAGTCCCTCGAGGTCCTCAAGGATGCATCTGCAACTGCCATTTACGGTAGCCGCGGAGCGAACGGTGTCGTCCTTATCACCACCAAGAAAGGAAAGACCGGCAAGGCTAAGGTTCAGTACGATGTCCAGAGCGGTATGCAGTACCAGATCAAGAGGCTCGACCTGATGGACGCCCAGGAGTGGGCAAGGTTCTACAACATCTATCTTGTCAACTCCAACACTCTCTCCGAGCCCGCCTTCAGTGATGCCGAGATTGCCGCGATGGGTAAGGGTACCGACTGGCAGAAAGAGGTTTTCCGCCCTGCCCCCACAACGAACCACAGTGTCACCGTTTCGGGAGGTTCGGATAACATCCGCTATTTCATAAGCGGTTCCGCAATGCTCAAGGACGGTCTTATCGACAACAGCTATTTCAACAAGTACAACATCCGAAGCACCATCGATGCCACAGTCAACAAGTATCTGGATGTTACCCTCAATCTGGGTTACACTCTCATCGACAAGATGAACCAGACCGACGGTGGAGGTAACGGTGGTTCTTCCATGATCGGAGGTACATTCTCCGCCGCCCCTACCTTCACCATCTATGATGAAAACGGCAATTACAAGGATCTGCGCTCATGGTATGCCTGGTCTTCCCATGAGATCAAGAACCCTCTTCTGATGGCGAATGAGGCGACTTATCAGACCGTGACGGACTTGACCGACGCCAACATGTCCCTCAAGTTCAAGCCGGTCAAGGGCCTGACGATCACAGCGAACTTCGCTACCGAGATTTCGGATGCCAAGTACCAGGCCTACACAACCGAGAAGTACATCTATGCGACCAATTCAGCGTCGATTACCGACACCCGCCGTGCCTTTGCCCTTAATGAGGACATCATAAAC
>CAMHFA010000177.1 GCA_946184255.1 uncultured Bacteroidales bacterium | reverse complement strand
TAGACCGTCAGCCGACGGTCAAAGCCGGCCGTTGAGGAGGGGTACCAAACCTTTGAAACGCTTCCGTGTGGTACTCTGTGTACTGCGTACAGGTCAGCCCTTTCACCCGGGACCAGAAGGACGCTGGTCAAGGAGGCGACATCCCTGTTGATAAACACATTGTTGGGGTCAATGACGGTTTGACCGTCCACCCTGAAAGTGTAGTTGTAGAATTCGGGAGCTACAACGAAGTCGGTGGTATATTCCCAGACTCCGTCCTTACCTTCCTTCATCTGTCCTGCCCCATTCTTCTGGGGAGGAAGGAATTCTCCTGTCACTTCTACCTTGATTGCCTTTGGGGCCTTGTAGCGGAAAGTGACGGTGCCGTCAGGATTGATTTCGGGGGAAACTACCTGGGGACCACCCCAGAGTGCCTGCTGTGCGTAAGCAGAGATGCCTGTGAGAACAGCCACGATAATTAGGATTGACTTTTTCATGTCGAAAGATAATCAATCTTGTATTAAAATATTCATTATATTTGTCTAATTATTGTTAATCATGGGCGATTTAGTTTTGGATCCACATTCTGAGGCGATTATCGAGGAGTATCGCACGAACCTTCAGTCTTTCCGGGATGCTTCGGCAAGCCTGATTGAAAAGGTCCGCTGTGCCCTCTCATCAGCCGGAATCCTGGTGGCTTCCGTAGAGTCCAGGGTAAAGGAGGAATCTTCCCTGAGGGGCAAGCTTGAGTTGAAGGGGGCGAAGTACCATACCCTTTCGGACATAACGGACATTGTCGGACTCCGGGTTATCACTTTCTACATCGACGATGTGGACAAGGTCGCATCCATGGTAGAGAGACTGTTCAATGTGGACTGGGAGAATTCCGTGGACAAACGCAAGATCCATGAGATCGACAGTTTCGGCTACATGTCCCTTCACTATGTCTGTGCCATTCCCGACTCGACCTATCGATTTGAGATCCAAATCCGTACTGTCCTGCAGCATGCCTGGGCTAACATGAGCCATGACACTGGCTACAAATCCGGAGTTGAAATCCCCAAGCGCTACATGCGTGAGATGAGCCGTCTCGCCGGAATGCTGGAATTGGTGGATGACGAGTTCAGCAAGATACGTACTGAACTCTCAGACTACCGCCGAAGCGTGAAGGCCCTGGTTGCATCGGGTAATCTTGAGGAAGTGCCGCTCGACGGAGATTCCTTTAAGAGCTATCTGGAACTAAAGCCTTTTGCCCAATTGAACAAGAAAATTGCCGCAGTGAACCAGGCCGAGATCCACGAAGTTTCCCTCATGCCTTATCTCTCAATTTTCAAGGCATTGGTATTCAAGACTTTAGGAGATATTGACAATCTCATAAAGAACTATTCGGAAGGAGCCTACCAGATTGCCTGCTATCAAATTGGGGTGACAGATCTGGACATCATTTCTTCTTCTATAGGCCCGCAGAATCTCTGCATAGCTTACATCCTCAAGAATGGAGGTGGCAGGGCCGGGATTAAGATGATGTTCGATGCTCTCAACGGTAAGTCTCCCGGTAACGAGGTGATGGCTGATCTCCTGATTGAGCAGTCCAAGGACCTGCCGTTTATGAACCAATAATCCAGTTCCTGTACCATGCCCAACAATCCTCTAGATACCTCACTCCTTGACAAAGCGATAATCTTTGCCGTGAAAGCCCACTCCGGGACCGAGCGCCGTGGAAAGGGATTTCCCTACATTGTCCATCCTATGGAGGCCATGGAGATCGTGGCCACAATTACTTCCGATCAGGCTCTCCTGGCCGCCGCCGCCCTCCATGACACTGTCGAAGACACGGATGTCACGATTGACATGCTCCGGGAAGAGTTTGGAGACAGGGTGGCCGACCTGGTGGCTTCTGAAAGTGACACCTTCGAGGATGGGGTAAGTGAAGAGGATAGTTGGCACTCCAGAAAGCAAGATGCCATCGACCGGTTGGCCGATGCTTCCAGAGAGGCCAAGATAGTAGCACTCGGAGACAAGCTTTCCAACATGAGGGCGATCGCCAGGGATTATGAACAGAAGGGAGAGGATCTCTGGAACCTGTTCCATTCAAAGGATCCCAAGGATCATGAGTGGCACTACCGTGGTTTGGCGGAATCCCTGAGAGAACTTTCGGGGAGCGCTGCCTATGAAGAATTCGAGATGCTTATAGACAAGGTATTCAAGAAATAGGGATGGAAGCGATAAAGATTTCACTTAACGATTACATCCTTTCCGGAGGTGGATTCAACGGAGAGAGCTACGACCATAAGACCGATCCGTCGATTATGCTCAAGCTCTATTTCCCTGGGAAGATCAATCAACCGCTGGACGAGATGATCCTTGCCCGCAAGGTATATGACATGGGCATCCCGACTCCTGAGCCCGGTGAATATGTGGTCACGGAGGATGGACGTTATGGAATCCGTTTCCACCGGATCCTTGGCAAGAAATCTTATTCTAGGGCAACCAGCGACCACCCGGAAAAGGTCGCTTTCTACGCTGAAGATTTTGCCCGGATGTGCCTTGACCTCCATGCTACCCACGTGGACACCAATGTTTTCGAAAACGTTAAGGACAGGTATTACCATCTCCTTGAGGAGAACCCTTTCTTCACTTCTTCCGAAAAGGATAAAATAGCCAGGTTTATTTCCGACACTCCTGATGAGGACACCGCGATTCACGGTGACCTCCAGTACAGCAATGCCATCTTCGCCGGAGACAAACACTATTTCATAGACTTGGGTGATTTCTGTTACGGGAATCATCTGTTTGACGTAGGTATGGTCTATCTCTGTTGTTGTCTCAGTAGCGAAGAGTACATCCTTGAAGCCTTCCATCTGCCTAAATCGCTGGCGATGGAGTTCTGGGCAGACTTCGCCCCGGTTTATTTCGGCAGGAACCGTTCCCTCAAGGACATTGAAGAGGAGATCCGTCCATATGCAGGCCTTAAGACCCTTATAATCGAGCGTGATGCGAATTGCCACATGCCTGAATTCCGTGCCGCTCTCAGTTCAGTCCTATGATAGATGTCCGTAAAAAAATCACCAAGTCAACATGGGGCAACCTCATGCTGATCCTGGTGGCGGTATTGACCTTCCTGATCACGTCGATGATCCAGTACCGTCATACCCAGAGCAGCATCAAGGAGAGTGCTTCAAAACTGGCTGAAGAGCAGCTTCAGACAACCAAGCTGGAAATCGAGGATGTCCTTGACCAGGCGGAAGTGGCCGTTCACAACAACATCTGGATTTCCCAGTGGAGCCTTACCCATCTCGACAGTATCCAGACGATAACCAGGCGTATGGTACAGAACAATCCTGTGGTGATGGGATCGACCATCGCTCTCGTTCCCGGTTACAACAAGGAACATCCTCTTCTGGCGCCTTACACATCCATGGACCCCTACACCGGCGAGTTGTCTTCAATCTCCCTGGCTACTCCTGAGTACGACTATCCTAGCAAGAAGTGGTTTACCATGGCCTTGAACCGCGAATCGGGCTGTTGGTCTGAACCCTATGTCGACATAGGGGGAGGAGAGATGCTGATGACAACTTTCTCCATGCCTATCAGGGACAGCAATGGTGAAATTGCAGCAGTCCTGACCGCTGATGTTTCCTTGGATTGGCTTACTGACATGTTCGGGGACGTAGGAGGCTATCCAAGCGCATTCAGCGTTATGTCCAGCAGGACCGGAAAGCTAATGGTCTGTCCGGTACCGTCGTTTGTCATGCAGAAAAACATCCAGGACATTCTCGCTCCCATCGAAGACACGTCC
>CAMHFA010000176.1 GCA_946184255.1 uncultured Bacteroidales bacterium | reverse complement strand
AGTTTAATGAAAGAGTTCAAGGACTTTGCAATGAAAGGCAATGTCATTGACATGGCTGTCGGTGTGGTCATCGGCGGTGCATTCGGCAAGATCATCACATCTCTTGTGAACGACCTTATCATGCCTCTGGTCGGCGCCCTTATCGGAAACGTCGATTTTACGACTCTCTCTGCGACACTCAGGGCTCCCAAGCTTGACGAAGCCGGTGAAGTGGTCAAGCAGGCAGTCACTCTTAACTATGGTAATTTCATCCAGGTGACGGTTGACTTCCTCCTTGTCGCGCTCTGCATCTTCTTGGTGATCAAGGCTATCAACAAGGCCAAGGCTCTGTCCGAGAAGAAGAAGGAAGAAGAGGCAGCTGCGGCCCCTGCACCGAAGCCGGATGACGTGGTACTCCTCGAGGAAATCCGCGACCTTCTCAAGAAGCAGAACTAGTCCTTGACTTCAGTTTTTACAGCCCTGACGACTTTGTAGCCTGTCAGGGCTATTATTATGCTCATCAGGGGACTGATAAGGTTGAAGAAGCAGAACGGGAGATAGGTGATGGTTGCTACTCCCAGGATTGTGGATTGGGTCATTCCGCAACTGCTCCATGGATATAGGGGAGAGGTGACAGTAGCGGAATCCTCGACTGCACGGCTGAGGAGCCTGTCCTCATAGCCTTCCTTCTCATAGACGTCCTTGAATATACTGGAAGTGAGGATTATCGAAAGGTATTGGTCAGACACGAGACCGTTAAGGGTCGTTCCAGTTACGACAGTTGAAGCCACAAGGCTGCCCCGTCTCTTGCTGAACGGTTTCAGGATGGCTGCCAGGTTCTTGAGCATCCCGCTGGCCTTCATAGCCGCTCCGAAACACATGGCGCAGATGATCAGGTAAACGGTGTTCAGCATTCCCACCATTCCCCTGGACGTGACAAGCTGGTTGACCTCAGGATCGCCGGTTTCAACGGACACCGTGTCGTAGATGGTCTGGACTATTCCTGTGAACATTACCTTCCAATGTGCTCCATCAACAGAACCGGCCCCGATTCCTTGGATTATTGAAGGTTGGAAGACCAGGGCAGCTATGGCAGCGAGCACTACTGATAAAGCCAGAACCATTATCGCAGGCATCTTCCGGGCTATCATGATTCCGGTCAGGATTGGAACGACCAGCAACCAAGGGGTTATCCTGAAGCTGTTTCCCAGAACCTCGGTGAACTGGGAGATGCTTTGGGAGTCGGAAGTCGTGTGGGTGAGACCGATGACAAGGAATATTATCAGGGTAATGGTGATTGAGGGCACAGTGGTGAACAGCATGTACCGGATGTGTGTGAAGAGGGGTACCTTGTTCATGGAAGATGCAAGTACCGTGGTGTCAGAAAGTGGGGAGATCTTGTCTCCGAAATATGCACCGGAAATGATAGCGCCGGCGATTAGTCCCTCGCTGAAACCCTCAGCCTTCCCGATTCCGAGAAGTGCGACTCCTATTGTGGCGATAGTGGTCCAGGAGCTGCCTATCATCAGGGAAACCAATGCGCAGATAATGCATGCTGTGACCAGGAAAACCTTCGGGCTGATTATCTTGACACCGTAATAGATGAAAGTAGGAACTATTCCGCTCATCGTCCAGGTTCCTGAAATGGCTCCGATAAGGAAGAGGATGACTAAGGCTGTAGTGACATCTCCGATGTTTCCCTTTACCGCTTCTTCGAAATCATGCCATGGCACCTTGAAAAGCCACATCGCCAGCCAGACACAAATTCCTGCTGCAAATAGCAGGGAAACCTGGCTAGCGCCCATGATTGCATCGCTTCCGAATATGCTGATGTCCAGTGAGAGAAGGGCAACTAGTACCACAACAGGGACGAGTGATATGGCCAGTCTGGACAATTCTCTTTTATTCATTTTGACAGGTTCGTCCTATAATCTTTCGCAAGTTAAAAATTTTTTTATCATTTTTATGCAAGATTTCGCAAATGAGGGATTTAGTTGATAGAAACCATGAGAGAATCAACTGTCAAATCGAAGAAGGGGACCTTTGGCGCCACCGCTGGTTTTGCGGCGGCGGTACTTCTGTCCCTTTCCGCTCTGACCTCTTGCGTGGACGGCGTTGACAACGCGTATCTTCCAGACAACATCAATTCGGCCTCGAGCATCGAAGAAAGCATCATGTGGGCCGATGCGATTGTCACGGTGAAGTCTTCACAGTCAGGAAGTACTTATTTCCAACTTGACGAGAAGAACACCCTGGAACCGTTTGAATGGAAGAATCCGTTCCACAGCGAGGTGAGGGCCCTCCTGTCGTTCTCAGACACGAAGAGGTCGAGCAGCATGTTCTCAAAACTGGTCACTGTCAACCGGATCGACTCCCTCCTTACCAAGGAGGCGAATTATGTCGACATAAATGACGGGTTGGACATTCCTCCTTCTGATGCCCAGGTCTTTATTGTCGATGTCGGTTACGAGACAACGTCGGAATTGCTGAACAACAGCGATCCCGTGGAGATTGTGAGCAGCAACGGTACTCCGGACTGGCTTACATTCTCGGAAGACGGTTACCTGACCATACATTTTGCGACATATTGGGGAGGCGTCGCCACCCATTCAGTCAACCTTTATGCTTCCAAGTCTCACCCCGATCATCTCTATTTCGTGCATAAGAACAACGGGGATCTTCAGACAAGCTGGGGAGAGGGCCTAGTGGCTTTCAAGTTGTTCCATATGTACCTTGGTAGGAAGGACGAGTTCTTGTCCCCCCGTGAAGTGACACTCCACTGGATGTCTTTCGACGGGGAGCAAGAAGCGGTGTTCAAGTACGGAAGAAGGGTTGATAACAAGTAAGGTGTTGGCTGAAGATATAGAGAGAACGGTCATCGAAAGGGCTAGGAACGGTGACGGGAGTGCGGCAAAGCAAATTTATGATCGCTACTCACGCTATCTTGCCGCAACTTGTGCAAGGTTCCTTCCCGATCCGACGGACCAGAACGATGTCCTGCAGGAGAGTTTCGTGAAGATATTCACATCCCTGGACAGGTTCGAATTCAGAGGGGAAGGATCTTTCAAGGCCTGGATGAGGCAGATTTCAGTCAACGAGGCCTTGAAACTGCTGAGGAAGAGGCGACAGGGTGTGTTCGTGAAACTTGACTATGACCTTCCGGAGGAGGTTCCGGATGAAGTGGATGGGGAGGCTGATGTCGGGGATGTACCCGGGCAGGTCCTTCAAGAGATGATCAAGGATCTGCCGGAAGGCTACAGGACGGTGCTGAACTTGTACGCCTTCGAGAGAATGAGCCACAAGGAAATAGCGCGGCAGCTAGGTATTTCCGAGAACACTTCAGCATCGCAGTTGCACAGGGCCAGACAACTTCTGGCACATTGGATTAAAGATTATTTGAAAAAGAGAAACAATAATAATGGATAGAGATTGGACCGATATTTTGAGGGAGAGACTTCTCGACCACGAAGAGCCCGTTCCGGAAGGGCTCTGGGATAGGATCGAAGCCACCCTCGAAGCCAGGAGGAAGGCTCGCTCGAGGAGGCGGATCTTTCTCTGGAGCGCCGCTGCAGCAGCAGCGGTGGCATTGGGCGTCTTTGCCGGCGTCAATCTCGTGGACAAGGAAATCGACAAGGACGAGTTCATCGCCCAGGATTCCCAGGAGCACCGGACACTTCCACAAGCAAATCCTTCTTCTTCAGTTGAAATAGAGGAAGTTCCGGTGTATTCAGGGAAACTTGTCGCTTCCAATGACATTCCTCTCTCCTCCGTACTGCCTGCCCGTGATGACAGAGCAGAAGTTATTCCTGCCGAGCCGCAGATAGAGCCC
>CAMHFA010000175.1 GCA_946184255.1 uncultured Bacteroidales bacterium | reverse complement strand
CCCCTTGGTGTCGCAGTGGTCATTGAGGCCATGCACACTTGCATGTCCCTTCGCGGTGTGCAAAAATCCAATGCCATTACCACCACCTCTGCCTTCTCAGGAATATTCCTCAGTTCAGCCAGGACCAGAAACGAATTCCTAAACCTGATTAAATAATATAGACACGAAATGCCAGGACGAATCATATTGACAGGCGACCGTCCTACCGGACGGCTTCACATCGGACACTATGTCGGATCGCTCAGGAACAGGGTAGCTATCCAGAATGCCGGAGGCTATGACAAGATGTTCATCTTCATTGCTGACGCCCAAGCCCTTACCGACAATTTTGATAATCCCGAGAAGGTGCGCCAAAACATAATCGAAGTAGCTTTGGACTATCTCTCAGTAGGTCTTGACCCTTCAAAGGTAACCCTCTTCATCCAAAGCCAGATCCCCCAGCTCACTGAACTGACGTTCTACTACATGAACCTCGTTACCGTGGCCAGACTCCAGAGGAATCCTACTGTGAAGACAGAGATTGCCATGAGGGGTTTCAACGCGGAAGGAGAGGAACAAGCTTTCGGCAGCGGTCTGCCGGTGGGATTCTTCTGCTACCCTATCTCACAGGCAGCCGACATCACCGCTTTCAAGGCTACCGATGTCCCTGTCGGAGAGGACCAGAAACCCATGATTGAACAGACAGTCGAGATCGTAAGGACTTTCAACCGTATCTATGGTGAAACCCTGGTTGAGCCCAAGGCAGTGCTGCCCACCAATGCTGCATGCCTGAGGCTTCCGGGAACCGACGGCAAGGCCAAGATGAGCAAGTCCCTCGGCAACTGTATCTATCTTGCCGAATCGGCTGACGAGATGCATAAGAAGGTGATGTCGATGTACACCGATCCCCAGCATATCAATGTCAGTGATCCCGGTCACATCGAAGGCAACACTGTCTTCACCTACCTTGATGCTTTCTGCCGGGATGAGCATTTCGGACTTTACTGGCCTGACTACGCCAATTTGGACGAGCTCAAGGCCCATTACCAGAAGGGCGGTCTTGGAGACGTCAAATGCAAGAAGTTCCTTGAGAAGATCCTCAACGAGGAACTCGAACCAATCAGGGCCAGGAGGAAAGAGTACGAAAGGGACATCCCTTCTGTCTATGACATACTCAAGAAGGGCAGCGAGGTGGCTGAAGCTGCAGCACAGGCAACCCTTGATGAGGTCAAGAAAGCCATGCAGATAGATTATTTCAACGACAGCGCCCTCATTGCCGAGCAAGCCAGGCGTTTCGGGGCATAATCCAAGCATCATGAAAAGGTTCGTGTCTTCCCTACTGCTGGTTACCCTATGCGCCATTTCCGCATGGAGCCAGCGCTACTTGACCGAGGAGTTCCATTTCAAGTCTCCGGCGGTCCCACAGTACATCGTTTTTGCAGGTGACACGATCCGTTTCAACAGAAGTGACCTCTATGAAAGGATGGACCGCGAACTGATCGCGTTCACGTATTCCCACACCAACTCCATCCTGATGCTGAAGAGGTCGGACCGCTACTTCCAGCAGGTAGAGCCTCTGCTGAAGCTTTATGGGGTCCCCGATGACTTGAAGTATCTCATGGCGATTGAGAGCAATCTAAGCCCCAAAGCTTTGTCGACTGCCGGGGCGGCAGGCCTGTGGCAGTTCACCAAGGTTACCGGGAAGGAATATGGTCTCATCATCGACAATGAAGTGGATGAAAGGTACAACATTGAAAAGGAGACCATCGCAGCCTGCCAGTACCTGAACAAAGCCTATGCGAAGTACGGTGACTGGATGACTGTGGCTGCCAGCTACAATGCCGGACAAGGTGGAATATCCAAACGCCTGACCGACCAGAGGAGGAAGTCAGCCATGGACCTCTGGCTTGTGGAAGAGACCTCCCGCTACATGTTCAGGGTACTGGTAGCCAAGATGTTTTTTGAGAATCCGGCCGCTTTCGGATTCAATATTGACAAATTTGAGAAGTATCCCTATTACTCCCCCAAGAATATAGTGACGGTTAACGGAAAGATAGAGAGCCTGGTAGATTTCGCCGAGGAGAACGGATGCAGTTACATGCAACTTAAGGAAGCCAATCTTTGGCTAAGGGACAGCAAGCTTGAGAACAAAGCCGGACATTCCTATAAGATCTTGATTCCAAACGACAAATAACACCTATCCTACAATGAAAAAGATAATCGCAATAGCCATGGCCGCATCTCTCCTGCTCTTGGGAGGGTGCGCTTCCCTTCGCCTTACTCCGGAAGAGAAGGCCCAGATGGCTGCTCAGATCCAGGAGAACCTTGACAACAGGACCTTCGAGATCGATGTTGACCACATGAACCCCAGAAGAGGTATGAGCCAGAGTGTCACCAACTATTCGATCAAAATCGACGGTGACAAGATCGTTTCCCATCTGCCCTACATTGGTGCTGCCTGGAACCTTCCATATGGAGGAGGCAAAGGATTGTCCTTCGAAGCAAAGATAAGCGATTACATCGAAACTTTCCCAAAGCCTGACAGGAGGGTGGTTGTTCTCGCTACCAACAACGGCGAAGATTACCTGGTCTATACCATGGAGATTTTCAACAACGGAAGGGCAAACATCGATCTCCGCACACGCAACCGCGAGCCCATCAGTTACATGGGTAACGTACTGCCTGAGCGTCCGAAGTCATCAGAAGGCAAGGATTGACCTGGCTGCATAGCCGTTCTCCGCTGACTCCCCAGTTTGTTTTACAACGTACTTGAACACGATGTCCGTCGAGTTCAGGTAAACTACTACTGCAGTTCCGTTTGAAGTAGCTTCGTCACAAGTCCACAGGTACCAGTCCATGAAACCGGGATCAGGCAGATAGAACGAAGTGGCCAGCATCCTTCCGGAAGAATAGTATTGGGCCAGGATAGGATTCTGGTAGGACTCACTGCTGAAATACCTGGTGAATCTGTCCAGATACTCCTGCCTGGCTATGGAAGAAGGGAACTGCCAGGACAGTTCGACGACTTTGCCTCCTGAAGTAATCATCTTAAGGTCATCAGGGACTATCCCAGCCAGGTTGGACAGGCACAGGAACCACTGGCCGGCACTTGGCAGGAACCAACCGCTTGACCCTTCGGGAGGATTGAACTCGGTTATGTTGGGAGTGTCTGTAAAGGCATATACCCAGTCCTCACAGCCATACCTCATTGCGCAAGGGATCGCCGCTTCTGCACCAGTCCGTTCAAATCCGGACAATCCATAATAGTTACCCAGACAATAATTGCTGAGATAGGAATCATTGAGCACACGGCAAGTAGAAAGTCCACTGAGGTTTTCCATCATCTGGAGAGGCGCGGAAGCTGATACGCTTTCGAAAAGGTTGGGAGCTTCAGGATAGTCAGGATGAGTCTCGACTTCGTTCTCTGGAGCCCAGGTCGTAGGCCAGGCAGCATCCTTAAGGGCCATGGCATAACCATGGGTAAAGCCAGCCTCCCTGTCTTCAGCACTGGTGTAATTACTGAATATCACCGCCTGCGGCCACTTGTCTTCATAATAGACAAGCGGCCCCCAGGTACCGTCGCTATAGACATAATCCCCTATCGCCGGCACCCTGTCCCCGTCCGACACCGCCTCTGTCCTTGCCACCACATTATTGGCCTTGAAGGATTTCCCTCCCAGTTTGATATAGCGCCTGTAGATTGCACTGTCAGAAGACAGGCAGGCTGACAGTTCTCCGTACAGTTTCCCCCTTGCAGGGATCACAAGGTAAATTACAGCAGTCCCGTTTTCAATCGGGACATGAATATCCTTGAGATCGTAGAATACAGCGTCTT
>CAMHFA010000174.1 GCA_946184255.1 uncultured Bacteroidales bacterium | reverse complement strand
ATGTTCTCTGTGGCCATATTCTTAAGATTCCTTCTTCCTACGCCTCCGATACCGACACCGGCAATGTTAAGCTTGTCGCTCGGTGCTACATGTCCGAGGGTCTTGCCGAGGACATGGCTTGGAACGATTGTGAAGGCCGCAGTCCCTGCAGCAGCAGTAAGACCGGTCTTGATGAAATCTCTTCTGGATAAATTATTCATTATTCGGTTATAGTTTATGTCTTCTTTTCAAAAGTAACAAAAAATGGTTATTTTTACAATTACTCACCACAAATCCAAATCTAGCTCATAATGAAAAAAATCCTTCTCATTGCGGCCATTATTGCAGCCGCTGCCTGTTCTCCTAAAAACGGAGACCTCCCCAGGGGCAAGGCTACCAAGCAATTGGATGAAGCCATGACTGCCTATCACCAGGCCGTGAACGACTGCTCTGAAGAGTTGCACAGCATTATGGTAGTCCAACATGGGAAAGTCCTGGAAGAGAAGTTCTTCGTACCGGACACCGCCCATGTCCTTCATTCCGTCAGCAAGACTTTTACATCTACCGCAGTCGGATTCGCAATCTCGGAAGGATTGCTGAAACTGGACGACAAAATCGTGGATATCTTCCCCGAAAGCGTTCCTGAGAATGCCTCTGACACCCTCAAGAGGGTTACCATCCGGAATCTCCTTACAATGAACTCAGGTCATGGGACAGACCCTACCGGATCCATCCGCAGAGGTGACGGCGACTGGGTCAGGGGGTTCATGGAATGGCCGCTTGAGTATGAGCCCGGCACCTGCTACTGCTACAACAGTCTTGGCACCTATGTCCTTTCGGCAGCAGTCCAGAAAGTTACCGGCCAGAAAATAGTGGACTACCTAGACACCCGCCTATGGCAACCTCTGGGAATAGATAAACCCCGCTGGCTGGAAAGCCCTGCAGGAATCAACACCGGAGGATGGGGTCTGTACCTTCACACCCAGGATCTTGCCAAGATGGGTCTTTGCATCCTCAACGGAGGCAAATTCGGAGGCAAGCAGGTAATCCCTGCCGAATGGGTCGCCGAAATGTCTGCCAACCAGGTTCCTTCGTGTCCTGCCGGAAGAAATGAGATCCAGATGCGCGTAAGTGGAGTGGATCCGGCTACAAGCGACTGGCTTCAGGGCTACGGCTACCAGATGTGGCGTTGCCGTCACAACGCTTTCCGTGCCGACGGGGCTTATGGACAATACATTATCATTATCCCGGACAAGGATGCAGTAGTTGCCATGACAGCCAATATCGGTGACATGCAAGAGGAAATCAATCTCGTTTGGGACAACATCTTACCTGCACTTTAATTAATTAAATATGAATAAGTTATCTTTAGTGATAGCGGCACTGTTCCTGGCAACGGCCGCGTGGGGCCAGCAGGCTCTCGGTCCCGGAACAGGACTGGTTTCCCCCGAAATCAACCCAGACCATTCAGTTACTTTCAGGCTTTTCGCCCCGAAGGCCATTTCTGTCCAGGTAACTGGAGACTTCATGAAAGGGAGGGCAAACCTTGTCGAAGGTAAGGACGGGGTCTGGACCTACACCACTCCACCTCTCGAGGGAGAACTCTATTCCTACGATTTCATCGTTGACGGGATGAAGACCATGGATCCGTCCAACATCTATCGCAACAGGGATGTGGCGACCTGGACCAACATCTTCACCTTAAGTGCGGAAAAAGAAGACAAAGGCTGGTACTATGAGGTCCATGATGTACCTCATGGCACACTTGCACATGTCTGGTATGACAGTCCCACCCTGGAATCTTCCCGCAGGCTCACTGTTTACACACCGGCCGGCTACGAAGGAGGCAAGGCGAAATATCCCGTCCTCTATCTGCTTCATGGTTCAGGAGGAGACGAGGATGCCTGGACTGACCTCGGACGCACTGCCCAGATCATGGACAACCTTATCGCAGAGGGAAAGGCAAAGCCCATGATTGTGGTCATGCCGAACGGTGTCTGGTTCAACAAGGCCGCTCCTGGAGCAGCTGTAAACATGTTCCAGCCAACTTTCGCCAACAGCCGTTCCCAGTCCACCATCGAAGTTGAGAACAGTTTCCCGGACATCATGAAATTCATCGAAAAGAACTACAGGGTCGCAAAGGGCTATGCCAATACCGCTGTTGCCGGACTCTCAATGGGAGGCCGTCAGTCTTGCATGCTGTCATTGCATTATCCTGACAAGTTCGGCTATGTAGGTCTTTTCTCCGGAGTCGCCCAGCCTGATGGAAACGAAGCCGCCTTCGATGCAGTTTTCGCTGCCCATCCCAAGTTGTATTGGATCGGGTGCGGAAAAGATGACGGAATCATGGTCAATTCAAAGAAGCTCAAGGCCTTCTGTGATGAGCGCGGCTATCCTGCCACCCTTTATGAATCGGAAGGCGGCCATATCTGGCGCAACTGGAGGGTTTACTTGACTATTTTCGCACAGAAACTGTTTAAATAGACAATCTGGATGGACAGAAGGGATTTCTTGAAGAGTTCAGCGCTGGCAACTGCTGCCTTGATGCTTGACTGGGAAAGAGCTTTCGCCTCAGGGGCATCTGCTCCTGAGGCTGGAAAGATCTGGAAAGGATGGAAGGAAGGTCATTTCCAGGCTCATTTCATCTACACCGGAGTGGGCGAATCCATATTCATGATCTTCCCGGACGGGACGTCCATGCTGCTCGACTGCGGCGACCACAATGCAATCGGCCGTGGCAAACTGGCTGTCCCCGTCCTTCCATCTCCTGACAAGCATTCCGGGGAGTGGATAGCGAGATACGTCAAACGGGTCAATCCCCATGGCAGCAAAGTGGACTACATGATGCTGTCACATTATCATAACGACCACGGAGGAAGTGACAGCTTCTACGCAGACAAGGTTACGAGAGGTTCAGGCTGGTACACCCTCAGCGGCTTTTCCCAGGCAGCTGAATGGCTCGACTTCGGAAAGGCCTTCGACCGCTGCTGGCCTGGATATGATGATCCGATTCCCCTGATACAACGCTCTGCTGACAACGTTAACCACATGAAGAGTTTCTACGAATTCATGACAAAATACAGGGGTCTTGAAGTCGAGAAATTCAGGGTGGGAGCCATAGACCAGGTTGCCATGCTTCACTCTCCCGGGAAGTATCCCGGATTCTCAATCAGGAACATCTGTGGCAATGGGAGGATTGCTGCCGAGGACGGAACCGTAATCGACCTTTACGCCGAGAGAAAGAAAGACAATCCAGCTTATTTCAACGAAAATGGAATGAGTCTAGGAATGATCATCTCCTACGGACCGTTCAGGTTCTACACTGCCGGAGACTTCTCTGACAGTTGGAAGCTTTCTGACGGGACAACCTTTGAAATCGAGGATGCCATGGCTGATGTCTGTGGCAAGGTAAATGTGGCCAAGATCAACCATCACGGCCATTATTCAATGCCGGCCAAACTTCTCTCCGCCCTTCAGGCAAGGGTGTATGTCAGTTGCGTATGGGACCAGCTTCACAACGTGGCGCCGGTGATGGAAAGGATTGCTGACCGCTCACTCTATCCCGGCGACAGGATTGTCTGTCCGGGAGTGTTCCCTAAGGAAAGAAGGGAGGAAGATGCAGGGAAGGCCTGGCTGGGTGTAATCAACAAGTCCTCCTTTGGAGGAGGACATATTGTGCTTGATGTACCTGAAGGGGGTAAGGATTATTCAATAACCTACCTCACAGCCGACGACGAGTCGATGAAGGTGCTCAGCGTAATGGATTTCAAGTCCTGAGATTCTATCTCACCTCAAACGAGGTTTCAGTCCTCAGCGGAGTACCGTCTGAGGCGATA
>CAMHFA010000173.1 GCA_946184255.1 uncultured Bacteroidales bacterium | reverse complement strand
AATCATCTCCAAGAAGAGCAGCCTTGCCGACAGTCTTGAAAGCTTTCCGAAGGAGGCGGTCCTTTTCGGAATTCACCCTCTCATAGTCTATCTGAGGAAGGGCATTCAATTCCTTCTGCAAGGAAAGATATTCCTTCGTAGGCTTCACTCCGGCATCCGTAAGGGATATGAACTGCGGATGGAGGGCAAATGTAGAATTGGCATTATATGGATAGGAATCCGTCCATGTACGGGTCATGGTGGTGTCATTGATTGGAAGAAGCTGGATGACACTCTGTCCGGTGGCAGCAGCCCAATCGGACAGTTTCTTGATGTCCTTGAACTCTCCGACTCCGAAACTCTCCTCGCTTCTCAGGGAGAACACGGGGATTGCGACACCGGAGCCCTTCCATTCCTTGCGGTCAAAGACCGGATCCTTGTCACAGACTACCAACAGGGAATCATTCCCGATACTTCCGTGGCAGAAATGGTTCGGACCCACCTCCCAGGCACGTGGTTCCTTCTTGGCAGCATCAAGGATGACAAACTTGTACTCAAAAGGACCTTGGGCATCTATGAATATGCTCCAAAGAGGAGATGAAGAAGCCGATAGCGGATGGAAAACCATCCAATCACCAAGAGCAGGACCGCTCCCGGCAATCGCCAGGATTTCTCCTCGGCGGACCTGAGGTGCCGCAACCATCAAGGCAAGATTGCCATTACGGCTCTGCCTTACTGGCTTTCCTTTCCGGAAAATCACATCAGTGAAGGCCTTTGTCCAGAAAGGAGAATCGGAAGGCCTGTCATGCCAGGCATCCCGTACTTCAAGTTCTGCCGGTTTCTTACCGGACGGCAGGGGGATGCTGTGTCCCGACCACTCCCTGCGGACGGCTTTTCCGTTCCTGCGGACTTCAAATGTATAGTCCAGGGACCTTGCACTGGATGGTACAGTTGTCTCACCCATCCATATTCCTTCAAGTACATACTGCATCGGGACGGCATTGCCGTTGCCCAGAACCATGCAAATGTTTTCACCAAAAGAGGTAAAATACTCAATACTGACTTTGACTTTCATGATTTGACCGAACAAGCATTTTTGCTCCGAAGATGCAATATAGCCAAAATATCCGAAAATGGCTATCTTTGCAATGCACAATCAGCCGGACGATGGACTGCAAGGAACTTGAGATAATGGCCCCGGCAGGCAATTTCGAATGCCTGCATGCAGCAATAGAGGGTGGTGCCGACTCCGTTTATTTCGGGGTTGGCCGCCTCAACATGCGTTCCCATTCGGCCGGCAATTTCGCCCCGGAAGACCTTGCAGCAATCGTGGAAACATGCCGTAACCATGGGGTCAAGACCTACATAACCCTCAACATCGCCCTCTACGAGGACGATCTTTTCGCCATGAGGGGAACCCTCGATGCCGCAAAGAAAGCCGGAGTTGATGCTGTCATCGCATCCGACATGGCGGCAATTTCCTATTGCAGGGAAATCGGCATGGAGGTCCACGCGTCCACCCAGCTCAACATCTCCAACATAGAGGCCCTTAAGTTCTACTCCAGGTTCGCAGATGTGATAGTCTTGGCAAGGGAACTTACACTGAAGCAGGTAAAGGCAATCCATGAAGCGATAGTCAATGATAATGTCACCGGGCCTTCGGGCAATCCGGTCAGGATAGAGATGTTCGCACACGGAGCGCTGTGCATGTCAGTCTCCGGCAAATGCTACCTCAGCCTCCATGGCTGCGGACACTCCGCCAACCGGGGCGAATGCTACCAGCTTTGCCGTCGCGGTTATGAACTCACCGATCTTGAGACCGGGGAGAAACTTCACATGAGGAACAAGTATCTCCTGTCACCAAAGGACCTTTGTACCATCGAGTTCATGGACAAGATAATCGACGCCGGAGTCAAGGTCTTCAAGATTGAGGGCAGGGCAAGGTCCGCTGAATATGTCAAAAGGACGGCTTCGTGCTACCGCCGTGCTGCAGATGCTGTATGCAATGGTACATATTCCCCTGAACTCGCGTCCAAACTGAAGGAGGAACTTTCAGAGGTCTTCAACCGGGGATTCTGGGACGGCTACTACCAGGGAGCCAGGATGGCTGAATGGAGCGAGATCTACGGAAGCCAGTCAACACGCAAGAAGGTCTATGTAGGGAAGGTTACCAACTGGTTCGACAGGATCGGTGTCGTCGAAATCGCTATGGAATCAGGTGAAATGAAGGTTGGGGATGACTATCTGGTCATCGGATCCACCACCGGAGTCTACGAAGGCTCAGTCGAAGAGATAAGGGTGGATTTGAAGCCAGTCCCGGAGGTACGCAAAGGAGATGTGTGTTCCATGCCTGTAACTTTCCCTGAAGGATGGAAGGGAGAGAAAAAGCTGCGGCGCGGGGACAGGCTCTATCTTTGGGTCGCTTCAGGAGAGTGAGAGAAGCGTCTCGGGCCTTCTATCGAACGCCAATAATCGGAATCAAATGACTCTGGGTGCCTGTAGGGACCTTCATGGTCTATCGTGAAGGCCATATAGGTTATCTTGTACCCCTGCGAAAGGAACATCCTCTCGTAGAACGTCTGTACCTCAAACAGAGCTTCGTTTGTTCCGATGAAATCCAGCGTAGCTCCGTCAGGCAGTGTCCCCTCGGCAACCGTGGCCACCCTCGGCCACGTAAGAGGGGGGACCGCCGACGAAGTCGGTGGTGGGGTCTGCGAAGCAGACGTTGAACGAGGGGACACCGCCTGGCGAGCAGCACCGTACAGGTCGGTGGTGGAAGCGAGAATGGTGAGACCGTTCTCGGCTGCTACAGCCATGGTATATTCGTGGAGGAAACGGCTGTCCGTCTTGAGGTGGATGATACCGCCCGGTTTCAGGAACTTGCGGTAACGCTCCAGGAACAGCGGGCTGGTAAGGCGGGAATTCTCGCTTTTCAGCTGAGGGTCGGAAAACGTGAGCCAGATTTCACTCACCTCCCCGAGGCCGAAGAAAGCCTCAATGAACTCAATCCTTGTACGCAGGAATGCAACGTTGGACAACTTTTCCTCAGTAGCAGTCTTAGCTCCCTTCCAAAGCCTTGCGCCCTTGATGTCAACTCCTATGTAATTCCGGTCAGGGACCCTTCTGGAAAGGTCAATCGTGTACTCCCCTTTCCCACATCCCAGTTCGAGCACGATGGGCTGGTCTTTAGAAAACATCGTACCATTCCAATGACCCTTTACAGGATGGTCGTTCAGACACAGTCCTGCCGATGGACCGCCGCTCTTGTCAAGGATAAGGGAAGCATCAGGCTGAAGGAGACAGGAGAACGTTTCGTTCTCTGCGAATTTCCTAAGTTTGTCGTGTCCCATCAGAGTCTCTTTAGAATTATTCCAAGTCCCCGGACACACGGGGAATCGTTTACCACCTTCGCATTCAGACGCCAGGTGCCACCTTCTGAAGGCACAAAGCGGTCAAGATAGTCACTTACAAAATCCTTTGAATAGTAGGACATTTCGACCGGATGGCCAATCCTGATGAAAGTGGTATCAGTGATAATGGAATCAGACGGCGAAAACCACCTGAGATCCAGAACCAGGCTGTCAGAAGGGAATTCACCGAAAGACGGACGCTCGAGCCTGGTGTAGAAATCCAGGCTGTACGAAGCTGTGGTGTCGGACAGTTCAAGGGTGAAAGGATAGGTGTCCCCGTACTGCGCCTTCTCCCTCATAACAAAAGGCTCGTAGGAAGGAGGAGGGGCACAAGATGCCGCTATTGCGGCAAGGACGATTATCAGAAGGCGCCCTTTCATCACAGGATCAAGATTGTTCCTTTGAGGAGTGTTTACCGCGACCGTTCT
>CAMHFA010000172.1 GCA_946184255.1 uncultured Bacteroidales bacterium | reverse complement strand
ACCGGAGTGTATCTGCCTTCCCTCAGTAGCATGTGGGCCGTCCTCAATACCGTCTCGACGCTTGAATGGGTGAATATCCTGAAGTCTTCATCACCTCCCAGACCCATCGTCGCTTCCATTATCAGGCCTGTGATCGGTTTCCCCTTTTCGTGAGGATCTATTCCAACTATCCTGGCTGCGATTGCCGGGATCCCTCCAGTGTCGGTAGCGTAAAGCACCCTCACTTCGCTCTTTTCTATCAGATACATGAGTGTCAACTCATTACGGTCTCCGGTTGCATGGTTGGCCGGGAGAGCGGTTACAGTCATGCCACAGACTGTCACCTTGTCACCAGGAGAAAGAGGGATGATTTCCGGTGCTGCCAGTCCTGAATCTGCAGAGGCTTTAGCAAAGTCAGCCTTAGCCCTTTCTATCCATGTGGATCCCAGGAATACCCTTTTGGGGGCCAGCTTCAAAGCAGCTGAAGGGTTATAGTGGTCACCATGGGAATGTGTATAGAAGATGGAATCAGCAGAGAACCCTTCCTGCAGCATGTCAGAATCGGAAGGGGTGAAATCTATCAGGATGCGGTCATCAAGCAGGGCGCTTGTCAACCTCCGCAACTCTCCCCTTTCATCCCTTCCATGCCAGTCAGCAGCACCGGTTCCAAGGAATCTTACCTTTAGAGGTCCATCTGACTCCTCCCCGAAACTGTAATGAATAGGTTCTGAGTGCTGTGCCAGTGGCCTTTGAACCGGCAAGGCAGACGCCAGGCTACCCAGCCCCGTGGCCGCCACCGCTCCGGCTCCTACCTGCAAGAATGATCTCCTGTCCATAATAAGGATTTGTTTCTCAATATTACGAAAAATCTTCGTATTATTGTATATATAAACCATCATACGCGACCAAACTATGCCAATCGGAAAACTAGTCAGAAGGTGTACCATGATACTGGTAGCATTCGTCTTCGGACTGACCGTGAATGCCCAGGACAAGACAGCAGTCCAACAGAGATGTTCCCATGAAACCATCAGACACGACGGAGTAAAAAGGGAGTACTATCTCTACACCCCTGCCGGGCTGGCACCCGGATCTCCTCTGGTTATCTGCCTTCATGGCTACACAGGATCAGCAGCAGGAGGAAAGGTTGCGCTGATGGATGTTGCTGACAGGCACGGTTTTGCAGTCTGCTACCCACAGGGGCTTCACGATCCTAAGGGAAAGACAGGATGGAACGTGGGCTATCCTCCCCAGGAAGGCATGAAAACCGATGATGTCGATTTCGTGGTAAAGCTCGTCAGGCACTTGCAGAAAGAATACGGATTCAGCCGGGAGAACACCTTCCTGACCGGGATGTCCAACGGTGGGGAGATGTGTTACCTGTTCGCGCAGAAGAGACCAGAAACTTTCAAGGCCATAGCCTCTATTGCAGGACTGACCCTTACCAACATGATGCCCCTGAAGTATAAGAAGCCTATCCCGTTCATGGAGGTCCATGGCACCCAGGACCACACCTCGGAATGGACAGGAGATCCGTTCAACGAGGGAGGCTGGGGAGCCTATCTGGCAGTCCCAGTGAGTATCAGCCATATAGTTGTCGCCAACGGATGCATCAGCGAGACTATCACCGAACTGCCGCGACGTGAAGGACGCAACCAGGTTATCCTTCACCATTTCCAGAACGGAAAGCCTGCTTTCAAAGGAGGCCCTGCCGCCGACGTCCTCCTCTACGAGGTCATCGGAGGTAACCATAGCTGGTCTGATAATGACATGGACACCTGCGAAGCAATCTGGAACTTTTTCAGCATGTACCTATGATAGACGAGACAGTACCCATGATGGATGCCGGAATGAGGCTCTTCGAAACGGAGAAGCCTTTCGGAACAGTACTTGGCGGAATCAAGGTGGAGATGGCAAAGCACGGCAGAATCCTCACATCAGAGAATTCCGGCTACGACCTTTTGTTGGACAGGTCGACAAGGTACAAGAAGAAGTATATTTCATGCCAGCTGGAAGATGCTGGGGTGGTTGGCAAGACTACAGACGGAGAAGAGATCCACCGCTATGCCGCATCCTTGAAAGAAGGCAACAAAAACACTAATGTAGGAATATATGTCGCTGCATCCCTGGTCATAATCTGGGCGATGCTTGGCTGGCTGGTCTCAGACGGAAGCACTCTGCTGACAATTGTCTTCACTGCGGTCGGCATATTCGGAGCCTGGCGCCTTGTCCGTCCATCCAAGGACAATCCCAGGCTTGCAAATCAGCTTCTGGACATCTTCGCCGAAGGGAAATAACTCTTCAGGGATAGGTGTACTCCTATCCCTGAGGCGTGAGTGCCTTGGCGGCGGACTGGCCGGCTAGGTAGCCGGTTGAGAAAGCGCATTGAAGGTTGTAGCCGCCGGTGTCGCAATCCATGTCGAGGACCTCGCCGCAGAAATAAAGACCTTGTTGAAGTTTTGACTCCATGGTCTTTGCAGTCACCTCGTCAGAGGAGACTCCTCCGGCAGTGATGACGCAACGCTCGTAACCGACATAACCGATTATCTCGAATTTCCAATCTTTCAGGGTCTTTGCCAGCAACTCGAGATCCACATCATAGAACCTCCTTTGTGGCGAGTGGAATCTTGCAGTCTTCTTGACCGTAGTCCTCAGGATGTCAGGGTTCCAGGCCTGGAAACCTGGGATCAGGTCCCACGGCATGAGCTTGCCGAGGAGGATCCTATACATCTCCTTTCCGTTTATTCCCCTACCGTCCTTCGCCTGACGGGTTCGAGGGTCGTTTTTGATATCGTTCCAAATAGTCTTAACCCTGTCGGTCAGCTCTGTAATCGGTACCCCGGGCTTCAAATCCAGCGAGAAAGAGACCCTTCCCCCGTTCATCATAGTCTTGACACATTTACGGCTTACCTGGAAACCAATGGGGCCTTCTATTCCCCCGTCCGTGAAATCTATGTCACCGAACTCGGTCTCAGTTACAGAGCCATCATAGGTGACGGTGAGGTTGACGTTCTTGAGTTTGGCTCCTTGAAGTGCTTCTCCGCTTCCGGTCATAGGGGTCCCACGATCGATATGCCCTTTCATTTCTTCGTCCACCTTCTCAATCACCTTGTAACCCTTAGGGACAAGGGCCGTCAGAGAAGGGAAACAAGGAGTGACCTGATGTCCGAAAAAGCCAGCCCAACGGTAACCGTCGCCCGTGGAACCGGTCATCGGGTAAGACAGCCCACCTGTTGCGATTATAAGTTTTGAGCATTCATAGGTTTCACCATTGGTGCATCTGATCTCAAAACCAGGCTTGATGTCCTCAACCTCCCTTTCCGTAAGCAAGGTAACCCCGCTACGCAGGACCGCTTCCACGATCGTATCGAGAACGTCAGATGCCCTGTGTGAATACGGGAACGCCCTGTCTCCCCTTTCGATCACAGTCTCCAGACCGTTGCTCTCAAGGAAGCCTATCATATTCTCCGGAGTGAAGTTGTAGAATGCGGGCTTAACGAAATTAGGATTCGTCCGGATGTGTCTTGAGAAATCATTCCACTCCTTCATGTTGGTTATGTTGCAACGCCCCTTACCGGTGAACAGGATTTTCCTGCCAGGCCGTGGCATCTTTTCCAGGATGGTGATCCTGGCTCTGCTTCCGGATGGCAGGGCCTTTACTGCTCCATAAGCAGCCAGAAGACCAGCCGCCCCACCTCCAATTATGACAATGTCAGATTTCATCTTTTTTCCGGTGTCCTTCAAATTTACTCTGTACTTCAGAAAAAATCATTATATTTGCATTCCATTTCCACGAGAAATGCAGCAAGCCACTTTAGCTCAGCGGTAGAGCAGCGCATTCGTAACGCGCAGGTCGGGAGTTCAAATCTGCCAAGTGGCTCA
>CAMHFA010000171.1 GCA_946184255.1 uncultured Bacteroidales bacterium | reverse complement strand
ACCTTCCGCAGGCCGAACCGTCTAGCAACGGTTGCCTGGCAGACCAACAAGGAAAGGGTGATGAAGGATGTCCAGACCATTGAAGACCTTGGTTTCGAAGGACTTCCTGAAGTTGAGAAGAATCCTTCCACGGAGAATCTGAACGCCTACACGGCAAAGATTTACAAAGCTGCCGCCGACCTTTGGAAAAAGCTGGAGGAAGACCTCTGGATGAAGCACGGCCGCGGCTTCTAAGGCAAAGCAGGTGCGAGTATGCGCCCTATGGCTTCGGTTTCGATAAGGAAACCGTCATGGCCGTAGGGCGTTTCTATCTGGTAATACTTGGCGCCGGGTACCATTTCGGACCAAGGTTTCATGTCTTCAGGAGGGAAGAGTTCGTCTGAGGACATGCAGACGAAGGTACAGTCGGCCTTAATTCCATTCAGCACCTTTTCCACTCCGCCACGTCCACGTCCTACGTTGTTGCTGTCCACCTCGTCGCAGACATAGAGGTAGGAATAGGCATCCCAGTCCTTGACGAACTTTGAACTCTGGTGACGGTAATAGGACCCGGCCTTGTCGGCGAACATCACGTCCGGAGAATCCTCCACCTGTTTGAACAGCCCTTCCTCGCTTCGGTAAGTAAGAAGTGCGATGGTACGGGCGGCCTTCAGACCATCCATCCCGCCTTTAAGGCTCTTGTGCTCCTTGAATGTTGGGTCGGCATACAATGCCATCTTCATGGCCGAATTGAAACCCGTAAGCCAAGGAGTGACCCTAGCTCCGGTAGCAATGAAAAACACCTTGTCGAAAAGTTCAGGTTTCCAGGCCAGCCAGTCAAAGGTCATGAATCCTCCCATGGAGGTACTTACGACCATGTCGATCTTCTGGATTCCCAAATGTTTCCTGAGGAGGTCGAAAGCCTTTACAGTGTCGTGTACTGTGACTCTCGGAAAATCGAAATAATAGGGTTTGCCTGTCTTCGGGTTTGTGGAAGCCGGGCCGGAAGAACCGCAGGCAGACCCGAGTACATTGGCACAGATCACAAAGTATTTCTCAGTGTCCAGGATTTTTCCAGGGCCTACGAGAGCAGGCCACCATTCTCCTTCGGCATCAGAGGATGCGGTGAGGGCATGGCAGAGCCAGATTACTTTTTTTCCGGGAGAGTAATCCCATGGAGATGTATGATAAGCTACTTCAAGGTTGTCGATACTGCCTCCGGCCTCAAACCCGAAGGGACCTTTGTGTCTGTAGATATGTTTGATCATATTTTTTTGCAGAGCTTGTCCACCCAAATAGCGCTGACCAGGTTGTCAGTTGTGTTCAGCAGGGTCGCCGGGATGTCCACCAGGGTGCTTATCACAAGCAGGGTGGCAGCGAATCCAGGATCGACTCCAAGGATGGTACAAATCAAGATTTCTCCGGTCATTCCACCAACTGGAATTGCTCCCACTACAAGGCTCGTTAGAATAGCGATCGCAACTATTTCGAAACAGCCGTAACCGCTGAGACCATAAAAAGCTACTACGAAAATTGTCTTAAGTACACCGGAGACGACGGAACCATCCTTGTTGAGGTTGATCCCCAAAGGGATGACAGATTCAGCAATTGAATTGTCAGCACCCATTTTCTTGGCGGCCTCTATACCGGAAGGGATGGTGGCCGCACTGGAGCAGGTTGAAATTGCCATGAGGGACGGTCCTGTGATATTCTGCCAAAAGGCAGCCAGGGTTTTGGGACCACCGGCAATGACAATGTAGAGAGAGTTGATTCCGAAGAAGAGGACCGCAGTAATAACGAGGAACACCAGGAGGCAGTTGATGAAACTGCCTACAATCTGGCCGCTTAGGTTGCCGATCATGTCGGCGAAATAGCATCCTAGGCAGACCGGTGCGGCATACATAAGAACTCTCATGAATTCCATGACCACCGACATCCCGCTGTCGAGGAATTTCTCCATTGCCTTTCCTTTTTCTCCGGAGAGAGAAGTTGCCGCTCCGAACAGGATGGAGAAAACTATCATGGGGACCAGGTTGTCCTTGCTTAGAAGAAGGTGGAAATCATGGACGGTGAACAGGTTCTCCACGGTTTCAAGAAGGGTCCTTCCAGCCAGGGCGACACCGGCTACTCCGGATCTTTCAGGAGGGATCCTGGTTGCAAAGGCTCCAAGCGGATTCCAGAATTTGCATAGGGCCCATGTAAGGACTCCGGCCACTATGGAGCCGGCCAGAAAGACCACGACCGACCAGCTCAAAACCTTCCAGACCTTCTTTTCAGCAGTCAACTTGCAGACCGACGAGGCTATGCTGAAGAAGACCGTCGGGACGAGAAGGACAAATGTCAGGTTGAGGAAGATTTCCCCAACGGGTTTGACAAAGGATGCCGCCGGTCCGAAGACGGCTCCGCAAATGGCACCGACGGCTACTCCAAGCAGGAGAAGAAGAGTCTGGACGTAATGTTTCATTATCGCAAATATACCGATTTGTTTTCTTAATTTTGCCAGAACAGAAGTTATTTCAATATGGGTTGGTTTGATACAAACAGTGTCAGGGTCGGCAACGGTTATGATGTCCATGCATTGAAAGAAGGGCTTCCAATGTGGTTATGCGGGATAAACATCCCTTCAGAAAAGGGCTTTGTGGCCCATTCGGACGGAGATGTGGCGATTCATGCCCTCTGTGATGCGCTTCTGGGAGCAGCTGCTTTGGGCGATATCGGACAGCATTTCCCGGACAGCGATCCGAAGTACAAGGGAATTGACAGCAAGAAATTGTTGGCTGAGGTGGTGAATATGCTGAAAGACAGGAAGCGGAACGGAGGGGAGCGTTACGACATAGAAAATGTCGATATCACAATCGCACTTCAAGAACCGAAACTGAGGCCCTATATCGACCAGATGAGGGAGACCCTGGCCAGGATAATGGGTATCGACAAGTCCCAGGTCAGTGTCAAGGCCACCACTACCGAACATCTTGGCTTCGTCGGACGTGGAGAGGGATGCGAAGTCTGGGCCACTGTACAAATCATCACCAAGAGCGCCAAAAGTATTTTCTTCTGGACATGACCCCTTTGGCTGTAATAATTACGATGGCTGCGTATTTCGCGGTCATGCTGGCTGTAGGTTTGATTTCTTCGAGAGGAACCGACAATTCCGGATTCTTCAATGGTGGCAGGAAAGCTCCTTGGTGGATAGTGGCCATTGCCATGATCGGGGCTCCGATGTCAGGAGTGACTTATGTTTCGGTTCCAGGAATGGTCGGAATGGGAGGAACTGCCATGGGCTACATGCAGATGGTATTTGGCTTCTTCGTCGGCTATGTCCTGATCGCTTTTGTCCTGACCCCTGTCTTCTTCAGGATGAATATGGTTTCGATCTATCAGTACCTTGAAGACAGGTTCGGCGCTGCATCGCATAAGACAGGGGCATGGTTTTTCTTTATTTCAAAGATCCTGGGAGCGGCGGTAAGGCTCTATCTTGTCTGTGTGACCCTGCAGTTGATGGTTTTCGACCCTCTGGGACTGCCGTTTGTCTTCAACGTGGTGGTATCGATGGCGATAGTCCTTATTTATACCTTCAGGGGAGGAGTCAAGTCGGTTCTCTGGACAGATACCCTCAAGACCGTCTGCATGGTGGTTTCCATAGTGCTGGCAATCATATTCATTTCAAAGGACCTTGGCCTGGATTTTTCCGGTATGGTGGAGACAGTTCGGGGGAGCGGGTATTCAAGGATATTCTTCTTTGACGACGTCAATCATCCTGAGTATTTCTGGAAGCAGTTCCTGGCTGGCATATTCACTGTGCTTGCCATGACCGGCCTGGACCAGGACCTGATGCAGAGGACGCTTGCGAGCCGGAATGCCCGCGATTCGAGGAAGAACCTGAT